>JALNVJ010000113.1 GCA_023227645.1 Bacteroidales bacterium
ATCTTAGCTTTGGGATTTGCTTTTACTGCTTCAGCTCAAACTCCTGTTTTCCAAAAAGGGAACAAAGTAGGTAATATTGGAGTTGGATTTGGTAGTTATGGTATTCCTGTTGAGTTATCAATGATGTGGGGAGTTTATAATAATGTTCTTGGATTAGACGGATTAAATTCTGGAGTAGGTGTATACTTAGGTTTTTCTTCATATAAAGAAAAATGGGGTTCATATAAATATGGTCATACAATTTTCTATCCTGGAGTAAGAGGTCAATTAAATTATACTTTTGTTGATAATTTAGAAGTATATTCAGGGCTATTATTAGGATTCCAAATTTGGTCTTCTGATGATAATTATCTTGGTGATAATACTAGCGGACTTAGATTAGGTGGATATGCAGGGCTACGTTATTATTTCAAACGTAATTGGGCAGTATATTTAGAAGGAGGATATGGAATTACTAATGGAACTATTGGACTTTCTTATAAATTCTAATTAAATAGACAAAATAAATTGGAAAAGCCATCAACTAATAATTGATGGCTTTTTTTATTTGTTTAGTATGCTCTTGCGAAAATCACTCTTTTATTTGAGGCTTCTCCACTAAAAATACATTTTCCTTCTTCTTGCTTTGCATTTAAAGGGATACAACGTATGGTTGCTTTGGTTAGTTCTTTTATCTTCTCTTCTGTTTCTGGAGTACCGTCCCAATGACAGGAAAGGAGACCTCCTTTTTCAATTTCAATTAAGAAGTCTTCCCAAGAGTCAACATTGCGGGTGCTTTCTTCTCTAAATAGAAGTGCTTTATTATATAAATTAACTTGAATCTCTTCTAATAGTTTTTCTATCTTAGATGATAAGCCTTCTATTGGTGTTGATTCCTTAGTTAGGTTATCTCTTCTTGCAAGTTCAACCAATCCTTGTTCAAGATCTCTTGCACCTAATGTAACTCTAATTGGAACTCCCTTAAACTCGTATTCATTGAATTTCCAACCTGGTTTATAAGAATCCCTATTATCATACTTAACTGATATCCCTTTGGTCTTTAGTTCAAAGCAAAGTTTTTCTGCTTCCTTATCAACTATTGCCTTTTGCTCATCTCCTTTTGAAATAGGGATAATAACAACTTGTATTGGTGCAAGATTTGGAGGAAGAACTAATCCATTATCATCGGAATGGCTCATAATTAAAGCTCCCATAAGTCTGGTTGAAACCCCCCATGAGGTTGCCCATACGTATTCCAATTTATTTTCTTTAGAAAGAAATTTAACATCAAATGCCTTGGCAAAGTTTTGTCCTAAGAAATGAGATGTTCCTGCTTGAAGTGCTTTTCCATCTTGCATCAAAGCTTCTATACAATATGTATCTAAGGCTCCTGCAAAACGTTCGTTAGGGGATTTATATCCTTTAATCACTGGCATTGCCATAAATTTCTCAGCAAAATATGCATATACCTCTAACATTTTCTTTGTTTCCTCAATAGCCTCTTCTTTTGTTTCGTGAGCTGTATGTCCTTCTTGCCACAAAAACTCAGTTGTGCGAAGGAACATTCTTGTTCTCATTTCCCAACGAACAACATTTGCCCATTGATTACAAAGTATTGGAAGGTCGCGATATGATTTTATCCATCCTCTATAAGTATCCCAAATTATTGTTTCACTTGTAGGTCGAACAATTAATTCTTCTTCAAGCTTAGCATCTGGATCTGGTTCTAATCCTGTTCCATCACTTTTTGCTCTTAGGCGATGATAAGTTACAATTGCACATTCTTTTGCAAAGCCTTCAACATGTTCTGCTTCTTTTTCAAAATAAGACTTAGGAATAAAAAGAGGGAAATAAGCATTTTGGTGACCTGTTTCTTTAAACATCTCGTCTAATGCTTTTTGCATTTTTTCCCAAATTGCATAACCATAAGGTTTAATAACCATACAACCTCTAACTGCAGAGTTCTCAGCCAAATCAGCTCTAACTACTAGTTCATTATACCACTCAGAATAGTTTTGAGAGCGTGTTACAAAATCTTTTGCCATTATATTTATTAGTTTTGTATTTGATTAATTATTAGATTTGCAAAGATACAAATAAAAATAATTGACTAAAAATAATTCTGATTTATAGAGATTTATTAATCATTAAGAATCGTTTGGCATAAATCTTGCTATAATTTAAGTGGAAGAAGTTTAATAGAATAAAAACAAATAAAACAGATAGATATGAAAACATTAAGAATCAGTTTGGTTGCTATTGCAATAACAACTCTTTTCTCTCTGAGTAGTTGCTCTGTGCAGTCGGGGATGCAAGGCTTCGACGATATTTATTATAACCCTAATGATGTTTCGCAATACCAAGAGGTTGAGAAAATGACAAGTCGTTCTTCAAATTATGATTTGGATAAACAAAACAATTATGCAGATAATTCAAGGACATATAACGAGAGGTTAAGAAGTCAAAACCAATCTCAAAACAATCAAGAGAATAATTATAATAATGATAGCCAAGATACATTAAATTTTATCAATTCAGAACAAGAGAGTTATGATGAAAATTCTTACTTAAATTATGATGAAGATGATTATTACGATTATGCATACTCTGCACGTATTCGTCGTTTTCATAACCCTTATGTTTGGTCAAGTTATTATGATGATTTCTACACCAATCTATATTGGTATAACTATAACCCTATGTCTTGGGGAACAAGTATATATTTAGGATATAGCTGGTGGTACCCTTCTTATTATTATCATAATCCTTATTGGGGATATAGTAGCTGGGGATACAGTGGCTGGGGATATAATCCTTATTATTATGGCTGGGGATACTCTCCATACAATAATATAAGCTATTATAACCAGAGAGACAGAAACTCCAATTTTTATCGTACAAGATCTTCTTTTGATCCTAATAATGGAGCAGGACAAAGAGGCGGATTACAAACCGGACGTTTATCAACTGGAAAAACAGGAAGGTCATTTGCAGACCAATATAATGGAAGAAATGAAAGTATTTCAAACAACCGAACAATAAGTCCAAATCAACTAAACAGAACAAGTAATACTAGAACAATAAATAGTAGAACTATTGCTGGTGAAAGATTAAATAATAGAGGAGAAAGTCGTATTAGTGGCTTAGACCAAAAAAAGAATCCAAATAATAGCACAAATACTAGATTCAATAAGCCAGAAAGAAATCAAGGAACTGATATAAATAATAATAGACAAGTTAATCAAAATAGACAGGTTAATCAAAACACCAATAATCGTAGGATTGATAACACAACAACTAACCGTAACTCCAGAACATATAACCCACCTGCATCACGTCAACCAAGAACTAATAATGAGTTTAAAACAAATACAAGACAAAACACAAGAACAAATGTTAAGACTCCAATTAATAGCAGGTTTAATAATAATAGGAAAATAAATAATAGCTATAGGAATTCAAATACTAACCCTACAAGATCAAATGTAAGTCCTACTAGAACAAATACTAGAAAATATAATAATACTAGCACTCCAACTCGTTCTACTTCTGTTAAGTCTTCTTCAAGCAGTAGTAGTCGTTCAAGCTCATCATCAAGTCGTTCATCATCAAGTAGCTCTAGTGGCTCACGTTCTGGTGGTTCAAGAAGATAATTTAATTTAATAACAACATATTTTAGATAAATAATAAACAAATAAAGTAGAAAATATGAAAAAGATATTTTTATTAGTAGCAAGTTTTTTCTTAGTGGGAAGCTTGACAGCTCAAACCGTTACAGATGCATTGAGGTTTTCTCAAATGGGGTTAAATGGAACATCAAACTATATTTCAAGAGCAGGGGCAATTGGGGCTCTTGGTGGAGATTTAACAGCAGCAAGTTATAATCCAGCTGGATTAGGACTTTTCAACTCCAATGAATTATCAATGTCAACTGGTTTCTATGGAGCATTCACCGATGCTAATGCCAATGGATTGCTATCATCCGACAATAGATCTAATTTCAATCTCGGACATATAGGTGGCCTAATATTTTTCAAACCAAAGAGTAAAGATGTTAAAGGTTTTCAATTCACATTTACATTAAACAGGCTTAAATCTTTTGGCAATAGAACAATATACCAAAGAAACGATATAAACGATTCTTATATTTCTCATATAATTAAAGATGGATATAGCGATGCTTTTATGTATGATTTTTATGAATCTTATGCAGTAGATTATGATACAGTAAATAACCGATACACATCTGTTTTTGAAAATGGGAAATTTAATCAACTACGTTCTTTTACAGAATCTGGTTCTATAAATGAATTTTCTATGTCTTTTTCAACCAATATAAATAATTTCATCTACTTGGGAGCAACATTAGGTATTCCTGTTGGAAACTACCATTCAAGTGGTTCTTTTATGGAAGAAAGAATTGACGCAGCAGGAAATGACATATATATATATAATGAAATAAAAGACCTTTACGCAACAGGTGTTAATCTAAAAATTGGTACTATAATTAGACCTGTTAATTGGTTCCGTCTTGGTTTAGCAATCCATACTCCAACCTATTATTCAGTTGAAGATAATCTATATTCAGAAGTTCAATACACAAAAACAAGTGGAGCAGATTGGGATCCTGTAACTTATAATATCCAAACACCATTTCGTTTCTTAGGCTCAGCAGCTTTTATACTTGGGGATAATAAAACTAAAATTGCAGGAAGCCTTTCAGCCGATTATGAATATGCAGATTATAGTAATATGAAATATAGACTAAGCAATAATATTTTGGCAGAAAGTGATATAAACTCAGCTATTATGGACTTTTTTCAACCAACAAACACATTGAGATTTGGAGGAGAGGTTAAAATGGGAATAATTGCATTAAGAGCAGGATATTGCATTATGGATAATCCTTATAGCAATAACAAAAACGATGCTGGAGCTTCTTCCATAACAGCTGGTATTGGATATAGAACCAATAATTTCTATCTTGATTTAGGTTATGCTTATACTTCTGGAAAATCTAAGTTTACAGAATATAATACCAACCCACAAATAGACAATAACATAATTAATTTAGATTATACCAATCATATTGCTCAATTAACTTTCGGAGCAAGATTCTAAATCTAAAAATTTAATATAATATAAGGAGTTCAATTTAGTTTGAGCTCCTTTTTCATTTTACTGAATCAAGACCGTTGCAAGGTAAAAATCAGCATTAAAAACTAACAAACA
>JALNVJ010000114.1 GCA_023227645.1 Bacteroidales bacterium
AAATTTGCAGATTAATAGTTTTGCTATTAATATAATAGATTGTATAATTGAATATTAACTAAATATATAAATGCTATGTTTAAAAAATTACTGATTGTAGTTATTACATTCTCTTTGTTTTTGCCATTGGTTTTAAGGGCTGATGAAGGAATGTGGTTACCTCTCTTGCTGAAAAAGAGAGAAGCGGATATGCAAAAAAAAGGAATGAAAATTTCTGCTCAAGATATTTATGATGTAAACAACTCCTCATTAAAAGATGCTGTGATGTTGTTTGGAGGAGGTTGTACTGGAGAATTTGTTTCAAACGAAGGTCTTCTTTTAACCAATCATCACTGTGGCTATAGTCATATTGTACGTCAGAGTACTGTGGAAAGAGATTATTTAACCAATGGATTTTGGGCATATAATAAACAAGAGGAATTGCCATGCGAGGGTTTGTCGATAACTCTTTTGGTTTATATGGAAGATGTTACAGGAAAAGTTCTTAAGGGAGTTACAAACACTCTTAGCGAAAAGGAAAGAAAAGAGATTATAAAAGAAAACACTAAAGTGGTTATTGCTGAAGCGATCAAGGATAGTCATTATAAGGCAGAAATTAAGCCCTTCTACTATGGCAATCAGTATTTTCTCTATGTAAATGAAGTGTTTACCGATATAAGATTGGTTGGTGCTCCACCTTCCAATATAGGTAAATTTGGGGGAGATAGTGATAATTGGATGTGGCCTCGTCATACAGGTGATTTTTCAATGTTTAGAGTTTATGCAAACAAGGATAATAAGCCAGCAGATTATTCCAAAGACAATATTCCTTTTACTCCAAAGAAATTTCTAAAGATAAACCTAAAAGGATTAAATGAAGGAGACTTTACCTTTGTTTTTGGGTACCCAGGAACAACAGAACAGTTTCTTACCTCTCATGCAGTTGATAGAATTGCTAACTATGAAGATCCTGCAAGAATAAAACTACGAAATTTAAGGTTAAATGTATATAATAATGCAATGAACCAAAGCCCCGACCAACGTTTACGTTATGCAGCAGGAGTGGCTGGGATTGCTAATGGTTGGAAGAAATGGATGGGAGAAGTTAAGGGGCTAAAGAGAATGAATGCTGTTGAAAGAAAAAGAGATTTTGAAAATAAGTTTAACCAATGGGCGAATATTATCCCTGAGAGAAAAGATACCTATGGTGGTTTAATCAATAATTTTGAAAAGCTGTATTTTGAGAAATCTAATCTTGAAATGTCATATATTTATTTAGTGGAAGCTGTTTTAGCTTCTGACCTAATGAAAAATGGTCGTAGTATTCTTGGACTGATTGATAAGGTAGAATCTAATAAACTAAGCAAGGATGCAATTCAAAAAGAAGCAGATAATGTTTTTGAAAAGCTAAATCTATATTTTTCTAATGATTATTCAAAGCATAAATTGGTTGATAAAACAATCTTTGTTGATGTTATGAGTATTTATTATGAAGACTTCGCACAAACAAATTCTCCATGGATAAAAGAAAAGGTTGATAATAGTTTTAAAGGTAATGCAAGAGATTACTTTGATTATATTTATGAAAACTCTTTCCTTTCTAGTCCAGAAGCATCAAAAAAGAAATTAAAGAAATTTAAGGTAAAGAATGTTTTGTCTGACCCAGCTGTTGAATTGCTTTCAGGAATTTGGGGCTCGGTAATAGGAAAGGATATTCCGAATTTAAACAAGATAGATTTACAGATAGATAGTCTTTATAGGTCATATGTAGTTGGAATAATGGAAATGAATTCGGGGAAAGATTTTTATCCAGATGCAAATTTAAGTCTTAGGGTTGCTTATGGAAACATTAAGCCGTATAAACCAAGAGATGGAGTTGATTATTCCACTCACACAACAATAAAAGGTATAATGGAAAAAGAGAATCCAGATATTTACGATTATGTTGTTGAAAAGAAGCTTAAGGAATTATATAAAACAAAAGACTACGGGCGATATGCAAATTCTCAAGGTGAGGTTTCGGTTGCTTTTATTGCCTCAAACCATACAACAGGAGGCAATTCAGGTTCTCCAGTTTTAGATGCTAATGGTAATTTAGTTGGAATAAACTTTGATAGAAACTGGGAAGGAACAATGAGTGATATTATGTATGACCCAGATCAATGTAGGAATATTTCTATTGATATTCGCTATTGCCTATTTATTATTGATAAATTTGCAGGGGCTAAAAACCTAATAGAAGAGCTTACTATTGCAGAATAGTAATTAAAAAAGGATTAAAACATATAGATTAAAAAAGGATGAAAATATCTTATAATTGGCTAAAAGATTACGTGCCAACAAACCTTAGTGTTGAAAAAGTTGCAGATTTACTTACTTTTTGTGGACTTGAAGTTGAGGATTTTGAATTGGTTGAAACAATAAAAGGAGGGCTAAAGAACTTTTTTGTTGGGGAGGTTTTAACTTGTGAAAATCACCCAGACTCCGACCATCTTCATATAACAACTGTTGATGTTGGGGGAGAGCTTCCATTAAATATTGTTTGCGGTGCTCATAATGTTGCAAAAGGACAAAAAGTTATTGTTGCAACAATAGGGGCTAAAATTTATACTTCCGAAGACGAATACTTTGTAATAAAAAAGTCTAAACTTAGGGGTTATGTTAGTGAGGGTATGATTTGTTCGGAAAAAGAACTGCAAATTAATGATAATCATGAAGGGATTATGGTTATTGAAGAAGTGGTTAAGGCAGGAACCCCTGCAAAAGAATATTTAAAGATACCAGAGGATTATGTTTTTGAAATAGGGCTTACTCCAAACCGTTCCGATGCAACATCACATATTGGAGTTGGAAGAGATTTGGTTGCACTTATTCAAACCCAATTAAAGGAAGATATTTGTCTTAATTTACCAAATGTTGATAAGTTTAAGATTGATAATGAAGAAGTAAAAATTGAAATTATTACCGATTCAAGTATTTGTCCTCGATATTCAGGAATAACAATTTCAAATATTGAAGTAAAGGACTCTCCTGAATGGTTAGCAGACCGTTTAAAGCTAATAGGATTAAGGCCAATAAATAATATTGTTGATATAACTAACTATGTATTATTTGAAATGGGTCAACCACTTCACGCTTTCGATTTTGATAAGATTGAGGATGGGAAGATTGAGGTCAAAACCCTCCCTAAGGGAACGAAATTTACTACACTTGATGTAGTTGAAAGAGAGTTGAATGGTAAAGAAATAATGATTTGTAATAAAGATATGGCAATGTGTATGGGGGGAATCTATGGAGGGATCGACTTTGGAGTTACAAAAGAAACCAAGACTATATTCCTTGAGAGTGCATATTTTAATCCTGTAGCTATTCGTAAGGCATCAAAACACCATGGCCTAAAGACTGATGCTTCTTTCCGCTACGAAAGAGGTACAGACCCTAATATTACAATCTATGCTTTAAAGCGTGCTGCTTTATTAATAAAAGAATTAGCATCAGGAGAGATTAGTTCAAATATTGTTGATATTTATCCAAATGTAGTTAAACAAGCTGAGATAGATGTAAATTTTGAAAGGGTTTACTCTCTTATTGGAAAAAGAATTGAACCCGAAACAATCAAAACGATTCTTAGCTCATTAAATATTACTATAATCAATGAAGATGAAAGTGGATTAAGGGTAAGCGTTCCTACTAATAAGGTGGATGTTTTAAGAGAATGTGATATTGTTGAAGAGATATTAAGGATTTACGGATATGATAATATTGAAGTAACATCGGATGTTAAAAGTAGCTTGACTGTCCAAAAGAAACCGAATACTGAAAAAATACAAAATCTTATTTCAGATTACTTAGCATCAAATGGATTTAATGAAATAATGAATAACTCCCTAACAAAGACTTCTTATTATGAGAATAACCAAGACTTCCCTATTGAGAAGTCGGTTAGTATTTTGAATGCTCTTAGTAAGGATTTAGGAATAATGCGACAAATTCTTCTTCTTGGAGGTTTAGAAACATTATCATATAATATTAATCGTAAGACAAATAATATTAAGGCATTTGAGTTTGGTAATTGCTATAATAAGAATATTGATCAATTTGATAGTGAAAACATAACCAAACGCTATAATGAAGAAAAGCATCTTCTATTATTAACAACAGGTTCTACATCAGAAGGAAGTTGGCAAAAAAGAGAGAAAGAAACAGATTTTTACTACTTGAAAAATATTGTAATGAATATTTTTCAACGTCTTAGAATAGATGCTTCAAGATTTGTTTTAAATGAATCTTCTCTTAATTATCTCCAAGGCATAGAATATATTAATAGAGATAGTAATAAAACAATTCTTTCTTTTGGAAAATTAAACCCAAAGATTGGCAAGCAGTTTGATATCAAACAAGATGTTTTTCTTGCTGATTTTAATTGGGACTTAATTATTAAATCTCTTAATTCAAAAGATATAAAGTATGAAGAGGTTTCTAAGTTTCCAGAAGTTAAAAGAGATTTAGCTTTAGTATTAGATATGAATACTAATTTCTCGGATATTGAGAACCTTGCTTATCAGTTGGAAAGGAAATATCTTAAAAGAAATATTTCATTATTTGATGTTTACCAAGGAGACAAATTGCCTGAAGGGAAAAAACAATATGCCTTAAGTTTTACGCTTGAGGATAAAGAAAAAACCCTAACAGATAATCAGATTGATTCAATAATGAAAAAGCTTTTAAGGGGATTTGAAGAGAAGCTAGGTGCTAAACTAAGAGGATAAAACTAAGTGGTAAATGGGAAAAGAAAAGTCATTAACCCAATATGATATTAAAGTGCTTCTTGCTCTTGTTAAGTCATTGCAAGGAGATAAAGTTTTCTTTAAGTATTTAGCAGAGAATGGATATATTGAACTTGCAGCTTGGTCTAATTGTGTAAGAGGTGATGTAGAGGCATTAAAATGGCTTTTCAACAATGAATACCCAACTCTTGCCGTTTTAAGTAATGCAATTGACGGAGAGAAGCATGCAGTTAGGTGGATTGAATTTACAAAAGATGAATTTTTAATTAATTTTGTAGCTGCTTGTAGAGGAGATCAAAAAAGTTCTATGTGGTTTAAGGCTAAAGGGCTTCAAGTCTTTATTTATAT
>JALNVJ010000115.1 GCA_023227645.1 Bacteroidales bacterium
TGCAAATTATTTAATGTTGAGAATGTTCTCGTTAATCCAGTTGCCAAATGAGAAAAAGTAGTCCTATCTGCTGTATCATAAACAGTGGTATATTTAATATTAAAATAATCATCCTTAACAAGACCATAACCAACATTTAACTCTAATTTATCTTTCACTCCCAAAGGAATACCTGTAAAAAATTGAATATTATTTTCCCTTTGAATTATATAGTTAAGTGGAGAAAAATCGAAAAAATTAGTTTTTAAATTATAATAGCTCCACTTATTAGCATTAAACTCTATTTTTGTATAAAAAGGTAATCGAGTTGGGTGGTTTACCTTAATACCTGCCATAAAAGAAGTATAATATCTTCCTAAATAAACATTAGATTTAAAAAGCCAGGAACTTCTCTTAAGTATATTATACTCAGCGCCAAGAAAAAGATGAGAAATTGGATTAGAAGAAAGACATCCACCTATCTCAGCTTTAAGATTTTCTTGTGTTTTAAGATTTACGTTTAAGACATATGAATTAGAAAAGTTATTGTAATATATGTATGGATTAATTGTTTTAATGTTATTGTCGAAGCATAATGCAAAATAATTTTGTTTTAATCTCTCCGCAAAAATGGAATCATCTAAATTAAACATTAAAGCATTTTCAAAATAACTCTTTTGTATTGGAGGAACTCCCTCTATTATTGCATTCTTTATCTTCAGTGGCGGTTTCCTGTCATTAAAGTTTTTTCGTTTAAGAGCTATATCTTCTTGATTAATTGAGTCCACCAAAAAATCTCTTATCTTAGAAATTTTCTCTAATGCTGACTTATAACCAATTTTATAAGTCTCTTGCATTTTGTCAAATTCTAATATCCCAAAACTGCTCAAGTCTGGTTCAATCAAAACTCCATTGGCACAAATCACATCATAATCGGTTTCCTTAGAAAAGATATTTTGAAGATAAGAAACCACATCTCCTTCAATCGGCGGAGGATAATTAGCAGAAATCTTAACTCCAATAATTATATCTGGATTATAAATATCGTGCATTTCCTGTGCAGGAAAATTATTATACATCCCACCATCAAACATTATCTTTCCATCCAAAGTAATTGGAGCAAAAACCAAAGGGAAAGTCATTGATGCTCTAACTGCTTGACCCAAATTTCCATTTCTTCTAATACTAGCCTTATTATCTGTTATGTCGGAAGTTATGCAAAGAAAAGGAACAAGTAAACTATCAAAATTATTATTCGAAACAGCCGAAGCCCCTGCAAATATCTCCATAAAAGCATAATCCATTTGAATTGGATTAATAATTGAAGTTGGTAATTGGAAACGAAACTTGTTTTTTGTGTCGAAAGAAAATGATATCAAAGAAGGACTATTATCTTCTGCTTTATAAAATAACGAAGCAGTATTATCTACTTTTCCCGATAACCAACGCTGGAAATCCTCTGAAAGAAACAAATGCATCATTTGCTCAACGGTATATCCTGATGCATATAAGGCTCCAACAATAGCACCAACTGATGTCCCTGAAATATAATCTATTGGAATATTATTGTCTTCCAGAGCCTTAATTGCTCCAACATGAGCTAGCCCCCTTGCACCTCCTCCACTCAATACCAAACCAACTTTTTGGCTACGTTGACAAAAAGAAAGAGTCGATAATAGAATAAATAAAAATGCAAGGAGGGTGATTTTTCTCATATAAATTTAGATTTTGTCTAAAGCTTGACTTAAATCTCTAATAATATCATTAACATTCTCAATTCCAACAGAAAAACGAACTAATCCTTCAGTAATTCCTGCTTTCTCACGTGCATCATTCGACATTTTTGAATGAGTCATTGATGCTGGATGCTGAATTAAAGACTCAATCCCTCCTAAAGAAACAGCTAAAATACACATCTTAACATTATTCATAAGGGTTCTTCCTGCTTCAATTCCTCCTTTTACTCCAAAACTAATCATAGTTCCTGGACCTCTCATTTGTTTTCTAACCAAATCACTCTGAGCAAACGATTTAAGCCCTGGATATTTTATCCATTCAATTTTCGGATGACTTTCAAGGAATTCAGCTACTTTCATTGCATTTTCTTGAGCTCTATCTACTCTAATTCCAAGAGTTTTAACTCCACGAATAACCAAATAAGCTTGGTGAGGATCCATATTACATCCCATATTAATCATCATGCCTCTAAGCTTATCGTAAATTGGCTTATCTCTTCCAATAATTATACCACCTACAATATCAGCATGACCATTAATAAATTTTGTAATAGAATGCAGCACCACATCAGCGCCTAAATCAATTGGATTTTGAAGATAAGGTGAGCAAAAAGTATTGTCAACAACCAATATAGCACCTATTGAATGAGCAAGTTCCGCACATGCACTTATATCAGTAATATCCATAGTTGGATTTGCTGGAGATTCAATATATATCATCTTAGTATTAGGACGAATCTCTTTTTTGATATTTTCTATATCAGAAGTGTTTACATAAGAAGACTGAACCCCAAAACGTGAGAAATGTTGTTCCATTACTACTCTTGAAGGTCCATAAACAGCAGCAGAACTGATCATATGGTCCCCTGCATTTAATAAAGCCATATAAACTGTTGATACAGCAGCCATCCCTGAAGAAACTGCAACTGAATCATATCCATGTTCCAAAACAGCTATCTGACGTTCTAATGCCTTAACTGTTGGATTTCCTATTCTAGTATAGATATAACCATCTTTTGTTCCTGCAAAACATTCTGCACCATCTTCTGCACTTTCAAAAGCGAATGTAGAAGTTTGATAAATAGGTACTGTAGCAGATCCATATTGATCTTCATGACCACTATAATGGATTAATTGTGAATTGAAACCGTAATCTTTTGGATTTTTCATATATTTTTAAATTTTAAGTTGAGTAATCTACAAAAGTACAATAATTTCTTAAAACAAAGAAAAAAACTCCTTTTTGTTGGTTAATTCAGTATTAAGCTATAATTTTGCACACTATTAATTAGTTGTAATTTTAATACGAATATAAATGAGACCTAACTTTACAAACATTGATTTCGGAAATAATCAAACTGATAATTCTGAAGAATGGAAAAAATTAGAAAATAGGGAAAAAGATTGGGTAACACCAGAACAAATCCCAGTCAAATCAATCTACACTCCACAAGACTTGCAAGGAATGGAACACCTCAACTATGCAGCAGGTATAGCACCTTTCCTTCGTGGACCATATTCAACAATGTATGTTATGAAACCTTGGACAGTACGTCAATACGCCGGTTTCTCAACAGCAGAAGAATCAAACGCTTTTTACAGAAGAAATATAGCAGCAGGGCAAAAAGGACTATCAGTTGCTTTTGACCTTGCAACACATAGAGGATATGACTCAGACCACGAAAGAGTTGTTGGAGACGTCGGAAAAGCTGGAGTTGCAGTGGATTCAATCCTAGATATGAAAATTCTTTTCGACCAAATTCCTTTGGAAAAGATGTCTGTTTCGATGACTATGAACGGAGCAGTGCTTCCAATTTTAGCATTCTACATTGTAGCTGCAGAAGAACAAGGAGCATCAATGGATCAACTTACCGGAACCATACAAAACGATATTCTAAAAGAATTTATGGTAAGAAACACTTATATCTACCCACCAAAACCTTCAATGAAGATTATTGCAGATATATTTGAGTTTACTTCAAAGAATATGCCTAAATTCAACTCAATTTCAATTTCAGGTTACCATATGCAAGAAGCAGGTGCAACTTGTGATATCGAAATGGCCTACACACTTGCTGACGGACTAGAATATATTCGCGCAGGAATAAATGCAGGAATGGACGTTGACAAATTTGCACCAAGACTTTCTTTCTTTTGGGCAATAGGAATGAACCATTTTATGGAAATTGCTAAAATGAGAGCAGCAAGAATGATATGGGCTAAAATCATTAAACAATTTAACCCAAAAAATCCAAAATCACTTGCACTTAGAACCCACTCACAAACCTCAGGCTGGTCATTAACAGAACAAGACCCATTCAATAACATTGCAAGAACATGTATTGAAGCAACAGCAGCAGCCCTAGGACACACACAATCACTACACACAAATGCTCTTGACGAAGCAATTGCTCTACCAACCGACTTCTCCGCTCGTATAGCAAGAAACACACAAATATATCTTCAAGAAGAAACAAATATTTGCAAATCTGTTGACCCATGGGCAGGATCTTATTATGTAGAAAGCCTAACTAACGATATTGCACATCGTGCATGGAATCTAATCCAAGAAGTTGAAAGCCTAGGCGGAATGGCAGCAGCTATTGAAAGTGGAGTTCCAAAAATGAGAATTGAAGAAGCATCAGCAAGGAAACAAGCAAGAATTGACTCTAACCGCGACACTATATTAGGTATTAACAAATATAGATTAGAAAAAGAAGATCCAATCGAAACCCTCGAAGTGGACAACTCTGTTGTAAGAGAAGCACAACTAAAACGCCTAGCGGAACTAAAAGCAAACAGAAACGAAGCAGAATGCCAAGCATCACTTGATAAACTTTCAGAAATAGCAGGTACAGGCAAAGGCAACCTATTAGAATATGCAATTGATTGTGCAAGAAAACGTGCATCACTTGGAGAAATATCTTCAGCATTAGAAAAACATTACGGACGCTATAAAGCAAAAATTAATCTTATTTCAAACGTGTATAGCTCAGAAACAAAAGACAGTTCAAGCTTTAAGAAAGCAGCTGAACTAGCAGATAAATTTGCAGAAACACAAGGACGTCGTCCTAGAATCATGGTTGCAAAAATGGGACAAGACGGACACGACCGTGGAGCAAAAGTTGTTGCAACAGGATATGCAGACATCGGTTTTGATGTTGATATGGGACCACTTTTCCAAACCCCTGCAGAGGCAGCAAAACAAGCAGTTGAAAATGACGTTCACGTTCTTGGAGTAAGCTCACTTGCAGCAGGACATAAAACTTTAGTACCTCAAGTAATTGCAGAATTAAAGAAACTTGGAAGAGAAGATATAATGGTAATTGTTGGAGGAGTTATTCCACCACAAGACTATGACTTCCTTTACAA
>JALNVJ010000116.1 GCA_023227645.1 Bacteroidales bacterium
AAGGTTTATCAAACTAATGTAAAAGCAAAGGGAAAAACTCTTGATATTAATTCTCTTTCTAAAGGAGTTTATATAATTGGAGTAAATACTGATAAGGGATATATTAGAAAGAAATTGATTAAGGAATAAAAATAAATAATAGTTCAAAATATGAAGATTTGGAGGGAATTGATAATCCAAGAACTAAAAGATGTAATTTATTCTACGAATTTTATAAAATAATAATCCGTTTTAGATTAATTATGAAAAGAATTCTCTAAATTTGCCAATTCAATTGATTTAATTATGAAAAGAATACTATTACTATTAACTATACTATTTAGTTTACAACTAAGTGCAATTGCTTCTGAGTCTAAAGATACTCAATTTGATGCTGGCAAAATGATTATGGAACATGTTGGTGACGATCATTCTTGGCATATTCTAACCTATAAAGATAAGCATGTATCAATCCCTCTTCCAGTAATAATAATTAATGATGGCAAACTTGATGTGTTTATGTCAAGTAAGTTTGAACATGGTCACGCATCCTATAAAGGCTATAAGATTGGATCATTAGAAGAAGAAGGCGAAAAAGGAAAAGGAAAAATAATTTGTGTTGATGATAACGGTAAATGGACAGGGAAAATTCCTTTCGACTTCTCTATAACAAAGAATGTACTAATGTTGTTTATTGTTTCAGCAATAATTATCTTTATTGTATTTAGAGCAAAATCAATTGCTAAGAAAAGAGTTGGAAAATCTCCTAAAGGAACTCAAACAATAGTTGAATTTATAATATTATTTATTAGGGACGATATCGCCATTCCTTCAATAGGATTAAAACGTCATAGTAAATTTATGCCCTATCTACTAACGGCTTTTTGTTTTATATTCCTTTCAAATATTATGGGTCTATTCCCATTCTTTCCAGGGGGAGCTAACCTAACTGGAAATATTGCAGTTACCTTAGTATTAGCAGTCTTTACATTTATCATAACTCAGTTTTCTGCAAACAAGGATTATTTCAAACATATTTTTAATATGCCAGGGGTTCCTTGGTGGTTAAAGTTCCCTATTCCACTTATGCCAATTGTTGAAATATTAAGTCTTTTCACAAAACCATTTGCACTAACCATTCGTTTGTTTGCAAATATTACCGCAGGACATATAATTATATTAGGATTCCTATCCATAATTTTTATCTTTGGAAATCAAAACGTAGCATTAGGATATGGAGTATCAATTGTTCCTGTCTTTTTTGCTGTTTTTATGAGCTTATTAGAAATACTGGTTGCATTTATCCAAGCCTATGTTTTCACTCTTCTTTCTGCAATTTACATAGGAATGGCACATGAAGAACATGCAGAAGTTGCTCATAAAGTTATAGGAAAATAAAACGAAGAAAGAATTTACTACCAATTTATAGGTTCTTTTCCCTGACTTATTAGATAATTATTTGTTTTAGAAAAATGATTATTCCCAAAGAATCCACGATAAGCAGAAAGCGGAGAGGGATGTACAGATTTAAGAATTAAATGCTTGCTCGGGTCAATAAAGGATCCTTTCTTTTGAGCATAAGAACCCCATAGCAAAAATACTATACCTTGTTTTTCCTTTGCCAAATGATTTATTACCGAGTTGGTAAATTCTTCCCAACCTTTATTTTGATGTGAGCCAGCCTTATGAGCCTCTACTGATAGGGTTGCATTAATAAGAAGAACTCCTTGTTTTGCCCACCGACTCAAATCACCACTATTTGGAGGAAGAATCCCAAGGTCTAATTCAATCTCTTTATAAATATTTTTAAGAGAAGGAGGACAAGGAGTGGGATCAAGAACAGAGAATGAAAGCCCATGAGCTTGATTAGGTTCGTGATAGGGGTCCTGACCAATAATCACAACTTTTGTTTGAGAGAAAGGACAGAGATTAAAAGCATTAAATAAGTTCTTTGCCTTAGGATATACCGTTTTAGTCTTATATTCATTCTTAATAAAGTCCACCAAATTAAGGAAATATTCCTTTCCAAATTCTTCGTTTAAAATATCTTTCCAACCTTTTTCAATACTTATTTCCATTTACGATTATTTTATTGTTTTGACTCTCCTGCTCTGGTGTCAAAGTTTTCAACTTGTGGCTTTTGAACCTGTTTATTTTTATAGTATTTTCCAAAACTATAACGTAGCGAAAATGAAAAACGTGGTCCTTGGTAATTGCCCCACGACTTTGAGAGAGTATTTAGATAACGAGTCTCACTATAATTTTCATTTATATCAAATAAATCGCTTACACTTAGAGTTAGACCAAATTTATCATTAAAGAACTTCTTGGAAACACTTAATGAAATATCTTGAGAAGAACTTGAGGAGCTTAAACCATACATTGAAGAGGAATAGAAATAATAATAAACGCTTATATTCCATTTCTTTGGAAGAGTAAAGTCTGTGCTAATATTCCCATTATAGCTCCAATTCTCCCTATTTATTTGAGCTTTATTGGCCGAAGATAGTATCTTCATATAGGTTGAACCGAATGAGGAACTAAATCTAAACCAATCAAAGAATTCTTTATTGAAACTAATCCTAAAACTAAGGTTGTGATTGGATCCAAAATTAGTTGGAATTGAAATTAAAGCAAGTGGATTATGTTCAAATAGGTTAGAATCAATTGGACCTTCAAGCCAATTTATATCATCTTGGGTAAAAGAATACGATGCATTGGTAAATAACATATACTTAAAAGAATGAGACAAACTTATTGAATGAGAGTATTGTGGCTTTATATATGGATTTCCTGTTGAATAGGAGTATTCTGAATACTTGCTAATAAATGGATCTAAACTCCCTGACCATGGTCTTGAAATTCGATACGAGTAGGATAAACTCAATTGATTATCGTCTTTAAACTTATAGTTAAGACTTAGGTTTGGGAAAATATCGAAATAATTCCTTGTATTAATACTATCAATAGCATATTGATGACCCTTGGTATTGGTTTGCTCTGCTCTTAGTCCTAGGCGTACATTGAATTTTTTCTTAAAAGTATTGGAAAAGGAAGCATAGAGAGAATTAATATTTTCATAGTATTTGAAATGGTTAGATTGCATTTCATCATTAAGGTAAGTATTTGAAGTGGTATCTAATAGCCGAGAATAGAAGTCTTTATCGTTAAAGGTGAAATTTGTTTTAGCTCCAGCCTCAAATCTCATTGTTTTCTTGATTGGTTTAAAATAATCAACCCTTGCACTCAAATCATCACTTGATGATAGTGTATTTCTCTTATATCCTTCCCTTCTACTTAATATTGTGTTGATATCTCCTAAAAAATACTCATTAAGATTGGCTAAATTGCCATCATTTTCGGAATGAGAATAGCTTAAGTCATAGGATATTTTTGAATCCAAGGTATCTAATTTCCTAACATAGTCTAGTCCTAAGCCAAAATTACTTCTATCACCCAAGTATGAACTACTATTAATATATGAAGAATCTATTTTTGAAAAATAATTAGGGTAAGAAGATATTTGATAAGGAACAGTATTTTCTTTCAAAGGATTTCCTCCTTTAGTATAATATAAGCTAAGTCCTATTGTACGATTGGAGTCAATTAAATAGTTTGCATTAAGATTAAAATTATTATTTTCCCAAACCCAATCATCATCTTTTTCTGTTCTAAACAAAATCGTATCTCCTTCATGAGTTGAGGTATATCTTTCTTCCTTGTTTGTACTCTTACTTGCCCATCGCATTGGAGAAAAACCAATGGAGGTTGTCCAATTATCATCAACATAACTTAAACGACCAGAACCATAGTATTGCAGAGCTGTTTGGTAGGATGTCTGTCCCCAAATGGATCCATTAACTCCGTAGTTTTGATTCTTCTTTATCTTAATATTAATTATCCCTGCCGTTCCCTCCGCATCATATTTAACTCCAGGATTAGTCATAACCTCAAATTTCTCAACCTGATCGGGCGTCATTCCTTTCAGCATATCCACAATTGAGGTGTAGTCTAGCTTTAAATCCCTGCCATTATATTGAAACATAACTCCGCTCTTACCATTCAAAGTCAATTTATCATCCTTATCAATAAAGACTCCTGGAACCCTCTTTAGTAAATCAAAAGCACTTGAAACACTTGCCGCAAGTTGCTCATCAATATTCATGGTAAGCTTATCTTCATCAACCTGAATTCTTTCAATCTTTGCGGTAATTTCAACCCCTTCTAGCTTGCCAGTACTTTTCATCTCAACTTCTCCTAGGTCAATTACTTTTTCATCTTTGAATTTCTCTATCCCAATCTTAAGGTTATGCTTTTCATAACCCACAAAAGAAAGCTCTAAGTTGAAATTGTTTTTCCTAATTCCTTTTAGAACAAAATTACCACTTGTGTCGGCAGAAGCTCCCTTATACATATTAATACTGTCGCTATCTTTATAAAGCACACAGTTAACAAACATAAGATTTTCTTTAGTAATTTCATCGATAATTTTCCCTTTAATAGAATAGCGTTGAGCCATAGCTCCATTAATAATAAATAGGAGCAAAATTGTATATAGAAGAAAGAATTTCTTCATAATAATAAAATTAGGTTAAAATAGACTTATTTATTTAAAAGGAAACTATTCCGCACTATTATTTATTGTGTCAAAGGCTAAATAAATTATTTCTTGCCTGTATGCCCAAAACCACCCTCTCCTCTTTCGGTCTCAGATAACGAATCAGTTTCTTCCCATTCTATGGTTTCGTGCTTGGCAATAATCATTTGAGCTATCCTTTCGCCATCTTTTATTTCAAAGTCTTGATTTGAAAGGTTTACAAGTATAACCTTTATTTCTCCCCTATAATCTGCATCAATTGTGCCTGGAGTATTTAGAACTGTGATGCCATTTTTTGCAGCTAAACCACTACGAGGACGAACTTGTGCTTCATAACCAATAGGTAATTCAATAAAGATACTGGTAGTAATCATTGCCCTTTCCAAAGGTTTTAAGATAACAGATTCTTCTATATTAGCTCTTAAATCCATTCCTGCCGAACTCTCAGTTGCATATTCAGGAATACTATGTTTTGATTTGTTTACTATTCT
>JALNVJ010000117.1 GCA_023227645.1 Bacteroidales bacterium
AAACAAAGAGTTAGTTTTATTAAGAGAAAATTAAATTATTACTTATATTTAAATAGGAAGAGGCTGGTAAAATTAATTATCAGCCTCTTCTTATTTATTTATGAGATTTTTTTATTTCGGTTTATCTCAGAATTTCTATTGATCCGTTATATTCAACATCTCTAATTGGTCCTCTTCCTACAAATCTATAAAAATAGGTTCCGTCTGGGGTGTTGGTTTTTATTGGATCCCATAACTCTTCATTAGATCTAATATCTTGTTTAAAGAATATTCGTTTTCCGTTACGGTTATAAATTGAGAGTTCGTTGTCAGGGTATGCTTGTCCATCAACAAGGTTAGTAATCTTTAAAACATCATTAATACCATCACCATTTGGAGTGATTATATTAGGAATGAAAAGTCTATCATTTATGATTGAAATTACTTTACTTATAGTGTCGTGGCATTCGTATGTTAAACCACTTGGTGCTAAGTTGTTGCTATATGCATCAAGAGTTATGTTATAGTCACCAACAACGCTTGAGCCAGGTTGAGGTAGCCATGTGTAATTAGGTTCTAATCCATAAATGTTTTGCCTTAAATCATTAGTCTTGTTGTTTTGAATCTTCCAAATATATATATTTGAAGGGTCTTGAGGACTTGTTAAGTTAAGGAAATTAACACTTGGGTCAGTTGATGAAGGGTTGGTTGGTTGCCATCCGAAATCAGCTACAGGACTCTTATACACATTTATGAAATTAGGTTGAATAATAGAGTCTGTACATCCGTGTTCTGATATTACCTTTAGTTTAACATCATATACTCCATAAGGGAAAGAGAATGTAGGATTAGTTTCATTTGTTTGAATTTGTCCCACTGTCCATATAATGCTGTCTGCATTTGTAGAAGAGCTATAGAGATGGAAGTTGAAAGGTTCACAGCCTTCTAAATGTGATTTGTCGCTATAGAATGATGCCAAGGCTGCTGGTCTAACAATAAGGTTTATACTGTCTTTACCGAAGCAGAACAATGAACCATTGGTATTGGTAACCTGAGCCATATAGGTGACTACTGAATTTGAGTTTTCTTCAGTCTGGGCGACAATTGTTCGAGTAGTTTCTCCATTTGGTTCCCATACATATGAAGAAGCTCCTGGGTTTCCTGCATCGAGAGTGGTTGAGAATTGTTCACAAATTTGAATATCTTCTCCAAGGTCCACAACTGGTGAACAAACAACATTAAGAGTGGTTACAGTATCCCAAGCACAACGGAAGTCATCAATAATATGAATATCGTAGTTGTAGTTACCGCAGTCTGCAATTGGCGGAGCAATAAATAGTGAAGTATCTGAATTTCCAACAATAAATGGTCCATCTAATATAACTGTATCAAGAGGAACTTGGTAATCCCAATCAGCAGTACCACCTTGGCCTAATGACATATCCCACCAAAATACATATCCATTATCAGCACCCCAATAGTCACAAACCCTAAGTTTCCATTCTCCATTTAGAGGACAACCAACTAAGCTTTGGAATCCAGTCAAGTCTGTAACATCCCAACCTGTAGCAAAACTTGTAGCAAGTTGATTAGGGGTTTGGAAATATTTAGTAGTGTCTTGAACATTAGTAGAGTCAATAGGAGATGACATACCTCCGTTAATTACACCTCTTGGGATATTTAAGTATTGGTTAGAGAAACAATATGTCCAACCGGTACCTTGAGGATTATTTGCAGGGTCACAACCTACACTTGTATCAAAGGCATTACCTAAATAGGCTCCACCCGACATAGTAAAATGTTTTAAAATTACACTCTGTCCGCTTGGGCATACAATTTCAAAACTAAGGTCACCAGTAAAACTATGCTCAATATTCATACATATACTAAAGAGTTCATCAACACTATTAAGTACTGCACCAGGTAGGAACTCGTCGAATGTAACAGGAGCTTCATAACACTGACTCCCATTTGCTCCTTGACAATTAGGTCCATCTGGAATAAATACTGTGCTATCATATCTTTGTTTTGAACCTCGAGCAAATATAATTGAGTCAATTTTAATTGTGTTGTTTGCACTATAACCTACGTTGAAGGTAAAGGTTTCACCAGAACACATATCAGGAATTGGTGCAACTGTTTTTATTGGATTCCTTGCAATTCTAATCCTTGTGTCTATTGGGAGTCTGCTTTTACAACCACCATGAAGAGTATCTTCAACTGTTAAAAGTAAATCATAACCACTAACTTCAGGCCATGAGTAATTTACTGTGTTGTTAAAATAAACTGTATCCATTCCCATATCACCAAAACTCCAATAATAAATAAGGTTTGAATCGGATTGGTGGTAAGCTAAATCATTTTCAGGGAATAAGGTTTTTGTAACAATTTGAATAGAGTCTCCATCACATAGATCGATGGCTTTGTATTTAACAATATCGTATTCAGAACTATCTGAAATATTATAGATAGTATCAGTAAACTTCCTTATTGCAAATGGAGTTATGGTTCCATCTGGGCTAATTTTATTGAAGAATGTATCTAATGCAGCAACAGGATATTGACAGTAGGAAACGCATTCAAGTTTTGCTTTAAAACCTGCTGCCGTTTCTGTTTTACCTGACTTTAGATAGATAGTTAAACATCCACTTGCATCAGTAGGATAAGCAATAATGGTTTGTCCTAATAAATCGTTATTAGTGAAGTAAGGGACGTTTGTACCTGTTGCGTGAATGGAACCTCCCAAACCAATACCTGAATAAATTTCAATACTATCTGATGGATGAATATCAAATTTTTCAAATGTTAGAGATACTCTACTATTAACGCTAGAAGGACAAAAAGCTCTCCAGATATGAGAACTAGTATCATAGTTTCCACTAGCTCCTCCAGAATCATAAACATAAGCATCGCAATTGGTAACCACTGATCCATGTGTAGCTTGATTTAACAAGATACTCGGTGGAGTCTGTGCTTTAAGGATGCCAGGAATAATTATCGCTATTCCTAAAATTAAAAGAAAAATTGACTTTTTCATATTGCTACATTATTTTTGATTGTACAAATTTATAAATTTTTTTCCAAATGACAAACATTCATATAGAAAATCTTTATTATTTCTATTCTTTCAACTCTATATACAAGAATAATTATCAAAAAGTAAGTGAAAAGAGTAAAAAAAAGTGAAAAAAGAAAAAAACACTATCTTTGCAGTTGAAAATAATGAATCAATCAAGCTAAGATTTAAGAATATGAATTGTAATGTTGTTAAAGGGACAAGAGATTTTCTTCCACAAGAAATGAATAAGAGAAATTATATATTTAATATAATAAAACAAGTATATAATCTTCACGGATTTTCTCAAATAGAAACACCTGCCTTAGAAAACTTATCGACTCTTATGGGTAAATATGGTGAGGAAGGTGATAAATTAATATATAAAGTGCTAAATTCAGGTAATTTTTTGGATAAGATAGATTTTGAGGATGACAATACAAAAGATTATAAGAAACTTACTAATAAAATATCTGAGAAAGGTTTGCGCTACGACCTTACAGTTCCTTTTGCACGCTTTGTTGTAAATAATAGGAATGAGATTAGTTTTCCCTTTAAACGCTATCAAATTCAGCCAGTTTGGAGAGCCGACAGACCACAGAAAGGTAGATATAGAGAATTTTATCAATGCGATGCCGACGTGATTGGCAGTTATTCCTTATTGAGTGAAGTTGAACTCTGTGAAATGGTTGACGAGGTGTTTTCAGGCCTAAACCTAAGAGTTGAAATCAAGTTAAACAATAGAAAGATACTGGCTGCAATTGCTGAAATAATTGGACAAGAAGATAAGATAATTGATATCACAGTTGCAATTGATAAATTAGATAAGATAGGTTACCAAAAGGTTTGTCAAGAGCTTAAAGAAAGAGGATTGACTGACCAAAACCTGAATAAGATTGAACCAATCCTAAAATTGGAAGGTAATACAGAAACTAAAATTCAAACCCTTAAAATAATATTCCAGAACTCTGAAATAGGTAAAAAAGGAATTGAGGAAATAGAAGAGGTGTTTAGTAATATTGATAGGTTGAATATTAATACACAAGTTGAATTTGATATAACTCTTGCGAGAGGTCTTAATTATTATACAGGAGCTATTCTCGAAGTTAAGTGTGTTGAGACAAAGATGGGAAGTATTGCAGGAGGAGGTCGCTACGATAATTTAACTGGTATATTTGGTATGCCCAATATAAGTGGAGTTGGAATAAGCTTTGGAGCAGATAGAATTTATGATTGTTTGGAGGAATTAGATCGTTTTCCAAAAGATATATCCAATACCACAACTCTAATGTTTTGTAATTTTGGAAAAGAGGAAGAAAAACAATGTATGATTTGGGCAAGAAAGCTTAGGATAGAAAAAATTAGTGTAGAGGTTTATCCAGATAATGTTAAACTTCAAAAACAAATGAAATATGCTAATGATAAACTAATTTCTTTTGTAGCACTTGTTGGAGAAAGAGAATTAGAAGAAGGCAAGATACAATTAAAGGATATGCAATCAGGAGAGCAAAGAAACCTTACAATTGAGGAATTAATAGCTAGTTTAAAACAATAAATAAAGAATTTATCTTTTACTTCTTACTTCTTAATAAATTGCTTAGTGTTTTGAGTTCAGGAATCTTGGTTAAATAAGAGAGGATAAAGTAGGATATTAGTCCAATAATTGTACCAATTAATAGTTTT
Organism: Bacteroidales bacterium; assembly: GCA_023227645.1. Lineage (GTDB taxonomy): Bacteria > Bacteroidota > Bacteroidia > Bacteroidales > P3 > UBA10566. The sequence continues at coordinate 4,718 of JALNVJ010000117.1, forward strand.
GGTATATTGGAAAGGGGAGTGAGGTTGATTGAATATACTGCGATCCCCATTATTATTGAAACAAAGAATATCTTTATTATATCAGATAGTTGATCTTTTATATTGAAGTCAATTAGTTTTGAAGTAAAATAAGTATTGATTCCAAGATTTATTATTGCATAAACAATTAGGCTTGAACAAACGTAG
>JALNVJ010000118.1 GCA_023227645.1 Bacteroidales bacterium
CTTCTTATCTATCTTATCCAGCTTGCCAGAGAGCTTAAAAACAGTATATAGTAGTATGGCTGAAATAATTAACCTTAGAGTAACAATAATAATTGGAGTAAATCCAGCATTAAGTAAATCTTTAGTCCAAATAAAACTCATTCCCCAAAACAACATTGAGAAAAAGATAGCTACGTAAGCGTAAACCTTTTGATTCATATATTTTTTTAATATTAATATGCAAATATCCGAAAAAAATAGCAAAGAGTATAATTAGAGATGATATTTACTAAAATAAGTGATATAATTCAACAAAATTATCTTCTAAATTTCAATACTTAATAAGATACGTATATTTCATATTAAGTAATAAGTATCTTTTGGTAACAAATATATGCATATTTAAGGTAATGTATTGAAGGAGTAATTTATTGAAAGGAAGTATAAACAAAACTATTTATATAAACAGAACATTAATTTTGGATTATCTTTTAATGTCTTGGTTAAAGTGTTGGAATATTGGAGTGATATAAGATTATACATTGAATAAATATTGAATAAATAAATTCTTATCTAATAATAATTAAGTATATTTGCATTAATAACAAGAAAGAAATTTGGAGTTATGAAAAGGACAATATTGTAGAAATATGGTTTTAATTAATAAACTAAGTTTTAAAACTACATTTTTTTTCATGCTCAAATAATATTATATACAAGTTTAAGTTATTATGTCTAGAAAATATATAAAGGATTAAAAATGAAAAGAAATTTTGTATTAATTGCATTTGTTTTTCTTATACAAATCAATTATTTAGCAGCTCAAAATGTATTAACGCTAAATGAATGCAGGGAGATGGCTCTTAAAAACAATAAGAGCATAAAGATATCGGAGGAAAAGCTAATTTCAGCACAAGAAAAGAGGAAGATTGCCTTTACACAGTTTTTACCAAATTTCCAAGCTACGGGAACATATTTATATAATTCTAAAAATATATCCCTATTGGCAGAAGATGCTCTCTTACCTGTTGGAACTATGGCCTCAGATGGAAGTTTTACCTTAAGATCAGATCAGATGGGAAATCAATTTGACCAATATGGAAGACCTCTTGATAGGAATGGAGTGCCATTTGATCCAACAACAAATCCTGAAAAAATTATATTTAAAGACTATGCTTTGTTACCAAAAGAGTCAATGCAATTTGATATTCAAAATATATTTACTCTTGGTATTGGATTTACACAACCAATTTATATGGGTGGTAAGATTTTAGAGCTTTACCGTATTTCAAAAATTATGGAAGAGATGGCTAAAATACAATTAGACAATTCTCAAGTAAATTTAATGGTTGAGGTTGATGAAGCCTATTGGAGGGTTGTTTCTCTTGTTAATAAAAACAACTTAGCTAAGGAATATCATCAATTATTATTAAAAACTAGTTCAAATGTAGATGCTTTGGTTGAAGAGGGTGTGGCTACAAAATCCGATGCCTTAAAAATTAAAGTTAAGCTCAATGAAGCTGAGATGACCCTATCAAAAGCTGAAAATGGCTTATCACTATCTAAAATGCTATTATGCCAAATTTGCTCAATGCCTATTGATACGGAATTTACCCTTTCTGATGAGTTATTAAATCAAGAGATTTCTATTAATAATGATATAAATATTGCTAATGCAATTAATAATAGGACAGAAACTCAATTACTCGACAATGTTATAAAAATATCAAAATCTGCAGAGAAGATAGCTTTTTCAAAATACCTACCAAATATTGTTGGGACAGGTAATTATTTAAGTACTAACCCAAACACTTTTAATGGATTTGAAAAATCATTTGGTGGAATGTTTAGTTTTGGTATTGGTGTTCAGGTTCCAATTTTTCATTGGGGAGAAAATTACCATACACTTAAAACAGCAAAAATTGGAGTTAGGATAGCTCAATTGGAAAAAGAAGAAGCTGTTGAAAAAATGGAATTACAGATAAATCAAATGTTATTTAAGGTAAAGGAAGCAAATAAACAAAAAATTATGGCCACAAATAATATTGAAAAGGCCAAAGAAAACCTCGATAGTGCTTTAATTGGGTTTGATTCTGGAGTTATTACAACTTCCGACTTAATGGAAGCTCAAACTGCATATATATCTGCAAAGAGCGAGAAGATTGATGCTGATATCAACTCCATAATGACTAATGTGTATTTAGAGAAATCACTTGGTAACTTAAATAATAGAAAATAATTTATTGAATAATTAAGAAAGAAAATATATAGTTTTATGAAAAAGAAAGAAAATAAGACATTAGTAATGGGGTTTGTGGTATTGATATCTGCTGTTATTGTTATTGGAATGCTTGGATTTTTTATACTTACACCTAGTCATGTAATGCTTCAAGGAGAATTTGAAGCCAATGAAGTTAGGGTTTCGGGGAAATTGCCTGGTAGGATATTGGAGCTGAAAGTAAAAGAGGGTTTAAGAGTTAATAAAGGTGACACATTAGTTATTATTGATTCTCCTGAAATCTATGCTAAATTAGATCAAGCTAATGCAGCACAAGATGCAGCGCAAGCAATGAGTTTAAAAGCTCAAAACGGCACAAGAAAAGAACAAATTGCTGGAGCATTAGATCAATTAGAAATGGCTCAAGCAGCTGAATCTTTTGCAAAGAAAACTTATGATAGAATGAGTAATCTATTTAAAAAAGGAGTTATCTCTGCACAAAAATTTGATGAAGTAGAAACCCAATACAAAGCATCTGTTTCAAGAGCTAAGGCTGCAAAGAGCCAATATGAAATGGCAGTAAATGGAGCTCAAAATGAAGATAAGCTTGCTGCTAAAGCTCAAGTTAATAGGGCAAAAGGGGCTGTTAGTGAAGCTAGTTCATACTTGAGTGAAACTAAATTAATATCTCCTATAACTGGTGAGGTATCTGATATCTTTCCTAAGGTTGGGGAGTTGATTGGATCTGGCTCTCCAATTATGAATATTGTTGACTTAGATGATTCATGGGTTACATTCAATGTTAGAGAAGATTTATTAAAGAAAATTAAGATTGGAGATGTTCTTGTAGCAAGAGTTCCTGCACTTGGAAATAAAGAAATTAAAGTGAAAGTGAACTATATAAAAGTACTTGGATCCTATGCAACATGGAAAGCAACCAAACTAACTGACGAATACGACACTCGTACATTTGAGGTTAGAGCAGTGCCAGTGGAAAAAGACAAGAATTTCCGACCTGGTATGAGTGTGATAATAAACTGGACTAAGATTAAATAATAAAAGACTAAAACCATTATAAAATGGAAAAAGGAATAATCCCGGTTTTGAAAAGAGAATTAAAAAGAATGGTATCACGTCCCATATATATTATGATGACAATATTTATACCATTAATAATAATTTTATTCTTCAGTACATTTCTTAATCAAGGGATGCCAAAAAACCTACCAATTGCAGTTGTTGATCTAGATTTTAGTTCCACATCAAGACAAATTACAAGGAATGTTGGAGCTGGTCCATCGTGTGAAATTAAATATAAACCCCTTAGCTTCGAAGAGGCAAGGGACCTTATGCAAAGAGAGAAAATTTACGCATTTGTCCTTATACCTAAAAACTTCCAATCAGATTTATTTACTGGCAAAAGCCCTGAAATAATATTCTATACCGAATATGCTCACTATTTGGCTGGATCTGTGGCAATGAAAGAGATTAATACCATTTTAGTAACATTATATTCAGGAGTTAATCTAAAGATGAGACTTGCAAAAGGAGAAGAATTAAATTCGGCAATGGCAAATATCCAGCCTATTAAAATTGATTCCCATCTTATTGGCAATCCTCTTATGAACTATTCTTATTACCTATCTTCAATAATAATGCCAGGATTAATATTTCTAATGAGTTTGATTTCATGTATATATGTGATAGGATCAGAACTAAAGTTTGAGACATCCAGACATTGGCTAATTACCTCTGGTGGTTCACTTCCAAAAGCATTTTTTGGGAAACTACTACCCTATACCCTAATCTATTCATTAATGCTTGTCTTTTCATATATTATTATGAATAGCGTTCTTGACTTTCCAACAAAGGGTAATATATTTCTAATGTTTGCAGGAGGAATACTAACAATAATTTCATACCAAGCAATTGGAATTTTTATTATAGGAGTATTGCCGATGCTTAGAGACGCCTTAAGTATTGGAGCATTTTATGGAGTTTTAGGCTTTACATTTGCAGGTTTTACATATCCAAATTTTGCTATGCTTCCTGCCGTTAAACCATATACTTTCTTATACCCCCTAACTCAGTACTATAATCTCTATGCCAATATTCAAATCAACGGTCTGCCCTTATCTCAATCGTATATGCCATTTCTAATTCTAATTGCATATTGTATTCTGCCAATATTTGTGATATCAAGACTTAAGGGTGCATTTATTAAACTAAATTTCATAAGGGAATAATATATGAATTCAAGATTGAAAAATAAACTTAGTCAAAACAAAGAAGCTTGGAAAGATTTATTCCATATTATTGGTAAAGAACTATATAATATTTTTACCGATAAAGGTGTACTTTTGGTTTTTATTGTTGCCTGTATTGTTTATCCTCTTGTGTGTGGATATATCTACAATAAAGAAATGATGAGGGAAATGCCTATTGCTATTATTGATAATTCCAACTCCTCACTAAGCAGGAAATACCTTCGCTCAATTGATGCCACACCTGAGGTTAGGATTGAATATAAATGTAGCACATTAGAAGAAGCTAAGAATTTGCAAAAACAAGCAAAAGTTCATGGTATTGTATATATTCCAAATGATTTTAGCCATAATATTAATAGAGGTGAACAAGC
>JALNVJ010000119.1 GCA_023227645.1 Bacteroidales bacterium
CAAGGAAGTTTTGATTAGCTTTTAAATCAGGATAACGTTCTACCACAACCATTAATCTATCTAGTGAAGATTTAAGCTGGGTTTGAGTTTGTTGATATTTATCTAAGCTTTCTTGTGTCATATTATTAGGGTCAACCTTTGCATTTGAAGCAAGGTTTCTTGCTTGCACTACTTCAGTTAGAGTTTCTTTTTCATGAGAAGCATAACCCTTAACGGTATTTACTAAATTAGGGATAAGATCAAGACGTCTTTGATATTGACTTTCAACCTTTGACCATTGTTGAGAACAAGCTTCATCTTTTTTAACTAATCCATTATAAGATGAAACCATCCAAATAATAAGAATTACTGCAATTCCAATAATAGCCGCTATACTAATTGCTCCTTTTTTCATAAGTATTTGTTTTAATATTTATTATTTTGTTTTATTCATTATTTTAAAAACTGCCACTTCCGCCGCCGCCGCCAGAGAGTCCACCTCCAAAACTGCCACCGCCAAAAGATCCGCCACCTCTTCCTAATCCGCTACCAACAACAGCTCCTCCAAGGATAAGTCCTGAAGAATCTTTTGATATAACATAGTCTTTAGTGGTTTTATTTTTACAATTCTTACAGATATAGGTTTTTCTTCCTAATCCATCTTTTGATTGGGTTGCAAGACGAACAATTGAGTCTGAAACCAAATACATTGTTTTTCCACTACAGAAAGGACAAATAGTATATTGAGTTAGAGAGTTGTCATAAGCAAAGATATCAGTAGTTCCACAATTATCACATAACCAAACATCATAATCCCTAGACTTAACATTTTCCTCAATAATTTGTTTTTCAGTAAGATATTCATCGTCATCTTTTTCATTTAAACGATGCATCTTATTATTACAGTTAGAACAAATAACTGTTTTATATCTAACTCTTGGTTTAAAGATAAGTTTATACCAAAGAAATAATGCAATAAGCACAATAGGAAATAAAATACCAACAAGATACCAAGGTTTAGCAGTTTTTGAAAAAGCCTTTATTTTTTCTTCCTTAAGTTCAATATCAAATTTCTTATGTGAGTTATGAATATTTATAATTGCTAAGATTAGAAGAAAAATACTTAATCCAATATATATATATATAAATGGTAAGAAATCTTCTATTGTTTTTGGCTCTTTCTTTGCAAATCCTTCAGTTATATATTCTTGAATTATTAATCGACTAAGTTCATCAACCCCAGCAATCATTCCATTATCCCAATCACCTTTTTTGAAATAAGGAGCCATAATGGTATTTATGATATGAGTGCTTTTAGCATCAGTAATAGCACCTTCTAAACCATAACCTGTACGAATAAAAACTTCATGACGATCTACAATTAAAACAAGGATCAAACCATTATTTGCACCCTTTTGTCCAACAGACCATTTCTTAAAAAGTTCCATTGATATTTCTCTAGCGTCAGTTTGACCAGTGTTTTTTAGTGCAACGATAGCAATTTGTGCAGTAGTGGCTTTATCTAAAGAATCAAGTTTTTGATTTAATAGATGATAGGTTTCTGTAGACAAAACATTATCTTGGTTTGAGACATAAGAATTAGAAGTAGAAGATTTTATATCTTTGATTTGCTTTATAGAGAATTCTTCAGCAATACTGAAATTTGAGAAAATAAGCATTGCAGACAAAAAACTAAATCTAAGGAAAATAAGGGTTGTTTTAGTCATCAAATTTTAATATTAATTCATTTAATCAGCAAAGATATAAAGAAAATTCTTAGTTTTGCAGATTGTGAGTAAAATAATTAATCAAAAATAATATTAATAAAGTATATGGACTACGAAAAAGTAAAATGCCTAATTATAGGTTCCGGACCTGCAGGATATACTGCAGCAATCTATGCTTCAAGATCAAATCTTAATCCAATATTAATTGAAGGAATGCAACCTGGCGGACAATTAACCATTACAACTGAGATTGAAAACTATCCGGGCTACCCAGATGGAATTACAGGAACTGAGATGATGGAAGACCTTAAAAAACAAGCTAAAAGAGTTGGAGCAGATATTAGAAGTGATATTGTTATAAAGGCTTCACTTAAAGAATATCCTTTCCATATTGCAACAGAATCGGGGAAAAATTACGAAGCTGAGTCTGTAATAATTTCAACAGGTGCATCAGCAAAATGGTTAGGCATAGAATCTGAAGAAAAATTTAGAGGAATGGGAGTTAGTGCTTGTGCAACTTGTGATGGATTCTTCTATAAAAATCAAGAAGTTGGAGTTGTTGGAGGAGGAGATACAGCTTGTGAGGAAGCAACTTACCTTTCAAATATTTGCTCAAAGATTTATCTAATTGTTCGTCGCGATGAGTTAAGAGCATCAAAGATTATGCAAGAAAGAGTAGCGAAAAATCCTAAGATTGAAATTCTTTGGAATCATAAGCCAATTGAAATTCTTGGTGATAATAACGGAGTAAATGGTGTTATGCTTGAAAATACTAAGACAGGAGATATTAAACAAATCCCTCTAACTGGTTTCTTTTTAGCAATTGGTCATCACCCAAATTCTGATATGTTTTCTGGTCAAATCGACATAGACTCTAATGGATATATTATTACTAAGAACGGAACCTCACATACTAATATCCCAGGAGTTTTTGCTGCAGGTGATGTACAAGATAGTACTTATCGTCAAGCAATAACAGCAGCTGGAAGTGGTTGTAAAGCAGCAATTGACGCAGAAAGATTTTTAATTAATAGAGACTAAACTTTTGAAAAAGAAATCAATATTTCTAATCTTAGCCTTATTTCAAACTATTGTAGGCTTAGCTCAAGAATCAATAATAGAAAACAAACCTATTATTGATTCTGGGCTTCACTACACAAGATATACAACTCTACCCATTAGTAATTTACCTCTAAAATCAATTGACAAAGATCTTGATAATGTTAGACACGTAAATAAAATTAATAAGATTGAGGATATGTTTTATCAACAACTATCCACTGACGGCTCTGATCATAAACCCCTAATGTTTATTATTCCTGAACTAAATTCTTATAATTACCAGCCAGGTATTTATGATGCTCTAATATTTAAAAGAGAAAATATTAAGTTCTATAATGTCTATAAACCTTATTCAGAACTTAGATATTCTAATACTTTAGGTAGCTCAAGGTATTTCTCTGTTGTTCACGCTCAAAACGTATTTAAGAATATTCATATTGGATTGGAATATGATGTAAATTATACTGACGGAAAATATGATAATAGTCAGGTGATGAATCAATTCTTTAATGCCACGGCACGTTATAAAAACCAAAAGCAAACCTACGAAGCATATCTTGGATTTATTAGAAATAGAGCATTGCAAAGCGAAAGTGGTGGTATAAAATCTGATTCCTCATTTTCGGTTCAAGAATACTCATCTCTTGATGCCTATCCAGTAAATATTTCATCTGCGTACTCAAAATTTAAATCATATGATGCCTTTCTAAGTCAGAAAATCAATATTGGAAAATTAATAAAAGAGAATAGCATATTCAAAAAACTTTATCTTGTTCATGATTTATCCTATTTCTCAAACCAAAGAATATATAATGATCAAAGCCCTATTGATGGCTATTATCAACATATATACTTTGATTCTACCTTAACTTATGACTCTCTATCAACAAGGCGTCTTCAAAATATAATAACACTTAGAAATGAGTCTATCATACCCTTTAGTTTTGGATTAAAGCATGATTATGTTCTTTTCAGAGACACAATTAACCAAGAAAAAAGTTCAAATCTTAATCCATTCTTTATGATTGGCGTTGATATAAATAAATTTAAGCTAGGCTTTGATGCAGAATATGTTATTTCATCCTCAAGATATAATAAAGACTTTCAAATAGGAGGAAATATAGCTTATAATAAACTGTATGCAAATCTCAAACTAATAAATAAGAGTGTTGACTATTTCTTCATTCACCACCAATCTAATAATTTTTCTTGGAATAATGATTTTAAGAAAATGAATATCCTAAATATTAATATAGGTTATGGTTTTAAAGAGTTTTTGATGGTAAATTTATCATATTTCAACCTAAATAATTTAGTTTATATAGATCATAATCTAATTCCAAAACAAAGTAATCAATCAACTAACCTTATTAAAGCATCGCTTATTCATAATATTAAACTTGGAATGTTAAATTTCAATGGGGTAGTATCTATTCAAAAGTTATCTTCAGAAGAAGCAATAAGATTACCAATTTTTCAAACCAAACAAAGTGCATATATTAACTTTAAAATGTTTGGAAAGAAATTAGATACTCAAATAGGAGTGGATTTAAGGTATAATACATTATATCAAGCCGATACTTATATTCCAGCAATGGGAGCTTTTGCACAACAAAACGAAATTCAGATAGGAAATTACCTATTTACCGATCTATTTGTACAAGTGCAACTTGAAAGAGTTAAAATATTTGTTGCTCTAACTCATCCTTATGCAGGCTTATTTAATTATAACTATTATTATAGTCCGCATTATCCTGCAGAGAATTTAAACCTTAGATTCGGAGTAAGCTGGATGTTCTTCGACTAAGAAAATATCCTTATCATTAGTTTTCTAAATTATATTTTATATCTTTGTTTGCATAAAATGAAACGCCGTTTCAGAAAATTAAAACGCCGTTTCAGAAAATTAAAACGAAGATCTACGAAATTAAAATAGAGATCTACGAAATTGAAACAATTAAAACAAAAATGGTTATGACTACAAAATTGAGTGAGTTAATAAAAGAAGGAAATGAAATTAAGAATGGAATTTATGCTGATAATGGCGGTGGATTTTATGC
>JALNVJ010000120.1 GCA_023227645.1 Bacteroidales bacterium
CTTTGCTAGCGATTTCTTTTCTTCTTTCTTGTAAAATTCTAATGCGTTAAGCCTTTTAAGAAGAGAATTATCAACCTTCCCACTCCTTGCCAAAAGTCCATCCCTATCAAAGGTTAATCCTTCTCTTTGAGCTAAGATATTTAAAACAATATTAACTGGACAGATATCAAAAGCAATTCTCTTATCTCCCTTTTCAAATGAAATATTTGAAAAGCCTCCAAGATTTAAACAAGAAGGATATTCTGAGAAAAGAAGTCTGTCGCCAATAGGAACAAGAGGGGCACCTTGACCTCCTAATGCAAGATCCAATCTACGAAAGTCTCCAATTGTTTTTATCCTCGCATTAGCTGCAATTGAGTTAATATCTCCAATCTGAGTTGTTAGATTTATTTGTGGTTGGTGGAATATTGTTTGACCATGTGAGGCGACAAAATCTACTTCTATGCTATACTTATCAACAAAACTTCTTACTTCTTTGCCAATAAAAGCTCCAAACTCCTTATCTATTTTTACAAATTCATAGGAGCTTGTGTTTTCAGCTCTAATTAATTTGTCTCTTAATTCCTTTGAGTATTCAATTGTTTCTGCCTTTTCAATAGAGTATGACCACTTATTATTTTCAACAGAGAATAAACAGTATGCAATATCCAATCCATCGAGAGAAGTTCCCGACATTAGACCTATAACCTTATAAAACATCAGATAAAATATCCATCTTAGTTGAATTTGAACCCTTTATTAGTATTGTTCCTCCAACTAATTTGTTATTAATAAAATAATCTTTTGCATCTTGTGAATTTTTAAACCAAAGCATATCCTTCGACCTTAGTTTTTCGAATTCTTTCCCAACTAAAACAACACCCTTTAAGTTTGTATTCATTAATAAATCTACAATATTTTTATGTTCTTCTTCCGAAGACTCACCAAGCTCTTTCATAGCTCCAATAAATGCGTATTTATTATCTGCCTTCATTGCTTTAAAGCCTTCCAATGCTGCATTTAGACTTGAAGGATTGGCATTATAGCAATCTAGAATTAAGGTATTGTTTTCTGTTTTTAAAATCTGGGAACGATGATTATTTGGCTTATAGTTTTCAATTGCCTTTGCTCCGTCATTAAGCTGTATGTTGAATATTTCTCCAACTCTTATTGCTGCTAATATATTTTGACAATTATAGCTTCCAACAAGATTAGAGTTTATCTTTATTCCATTATAGTTAATGCTTGCTGTTTCTGAATCTATCTTATCTTCTATAGAATAATTGTAAGTCTTGTTTTTATGTGTCTTTGAGTAATTAAATAAAGACTGATCATCCATATTGATTATTGCATAATGGTCTTTTTTGTCTAGGTATCGAAAGAGTTCTGTTTTTGCCTCAATTACTCCTTCAAAACTGCCAAACCCTTCCAAATGTGCCCTGCCAATATTTGTAATCAATCCATAGATAGGTTCTGCAAGATGGCAAAGAAAATCAATTTCTCCAATATGATTAGCTCCCATTTCAATAATTGCAAGCTCAGTGTCCTTATTAATTCTTAGTAGGGTTAAAGGAACACCAATATGATTATTGAAATTACCTAAGGTAGCAATAGTATTGTATTTCGTTGATAGGACTTCAAAGCATAATTCCTTGGTTGTAGTCTTCCCATTGGTTCCTGTAATTGCAAGCATTTTAAGATTTGGGAATTGTCTCCTATGATGGTTTGCTAATTTTTGCAAAGCAGAAAGTACATCTTCAACCAAAAAACACCTATCGCTTACTTTAAATTCTTTTTCATCAATAATTGCAAAAGAAGCTCCATCATTTATTGCCTTTTTTGCAAATTTATTACCATTAAAGTTTTCTCCCTTAAGTGCAAAGAATATATCTCCTTCCTTGATATTACGAGAATCAGTTGTGATGTTTGGATATTGAAGAAAAATACTATAAAGTTCTTCTATCCTATGTTTATTGTCTTCTCTATTGAGTCCCATAGTTTTTTTGCTGAATACTCCCAGTTAAATTTCTTGTTTTGTTCAAATCCCTTCTTAATAAGTTTTTCCCTTAGTTCTGGTTCAAGATAAATCCTTTCCATAAGGTCAGCAATGCTTTGTGGAAGATAAGGGTCACAATAAAGTGCTGCATCACCACCAACCTCAGGCATTGAAGTTGCACTTGAAGTAATAACAGGGCAACCTGCGGCAAAAGCCTCCACAATTGGAATACCAAAGCCTTCGAATTGAGAAACAAAAGTTAGTGCAAGGGCAGAATTTGCAATTAAATTAATTTGTTCTGAATCCAATCTGCCAGTAAAAATTAAATCCTTCCTATAGCGCATATGATTATAGCAATCCTCAACCTCCCCTTTCCACCATTTCTTTGAACCAATAATCACTAACTTAACATCACTCTTAGTTTTTTCCTTAAACAAATCAAAACCCTTAAACAAATTAAGTAGATTCTTTCTTTTATGAATTGCTCCAACGAAATAAAAATAGTCCCTTCCTCCCGTTAGATTTTGTTTTGTAATCTTCTTTTCTTCCTCCGAAACAACATAATAACTCTCGTTAGCTGCATTATAAACAACATCAATCTTGTTTTCAGGAATATCATAAAATTCAATAAGGTCTCTCTTTGAATATTGAGAAACAGTGATAATATGAGTTGCTTTTTTTGCAAAAAGAGGAAAGTTGTGAAGTAAGTAATATCTATGCCAATAATTACCAATATAATTTGGATTATATTCATAGTTAAGGTCGTGAAAAGTATTTAATGTTGGAACCTTAGATTTCCTCGGGATATAAGTATCAGGAGAAAAAAGTATATCCACCTTGTACTTTTTCATATAATATGGTAAAAGCCAATCGAAATATATATACCAAAGAATAGGGGCACGAGCAGGACAAGGAATAACAACAGGTGTAACGTTGTCCGCAAAAACAAAACTACTATGATATTTTCTATCAAAGAAAAATATAAATTCATGTTCAGGATGGTTTTTTACTACTTTCTCCAAAGTCTTAAGAGTAAAATAACCAATGCCTTCAAGCTTATTATGCAATAATAATCTTGTGTTAACTGCTATTTTCAATACTAAAAATGTTTTTTATGAGTTATTAAAGCAAAATTACAAATAAAAAGTGAGAAAAAGGTTTGTAACTAATTTATTTTTTCTTTTAGCCCTAAATATTATTATTAAATCCTTCTGGATACTTGGAGTAGATAGAGGGGTGCAAAATGCTTTGCCTGCAAGCGAATACGGACTTTATTTTGCTCTCTTAAATTTCTCATTTATCTTTAATATCTTGCTCGACTTTGGGCTAACAAACTACAATAATAGGTTAATTGCTCAACACCCACAACTACTATCAAAATACATATCCCAACTAGTCCCCATAAAGTTTGCAATGTCTATTATTTTCACCATTGTAGTTTTTACAGTTGCAATATCATTGGGCTACGATACCTATGCATTAAAACTTCTCGGACTACTATGCCTCTCACAATTCTTTTCCTCACTACTAATCTATCTCCGCTCCAATATATCTGGCCTTCTCCTCTTCAAAACCGATAGCATACTTTCAGTCCTCGATAGATTTATAGTTATAGTGCTTTGTTCCATACTGCTGTGGTCAGGAATACTTCAAACAGAATTTAAGATTGAATATTTTATCTATACTCAGCTATTTGCCTATTTTATAACTGCCCTTGTAGCATTAATAATATGCTTTAAGAAAGCAGGATTTATCAAACTAAGATGGAACTATCCTTTTATAGTAAAGATAATAAAAGACAGCTATCCCTATGCAACCCTAATTCTTCTTATGGCCTTCTACAACAAAGCCGATGGAGTAATGGTAGAAAGAATATTAGACGATGGAGCTGCCCAAGCTGGAATCTATGCTTCCGCTTTTCGTTTGGTTGATGCAGTAAATATGATAGCCTATCTTTTCTCAATAATCCTACTTCCTCTTTTCTCTCGACTAATTAAAAACAAGGATGATGTCAGACCAATAATCAAGGTTTCATTCCATCTCTTGCTTATGCTAACAGTAAGTTTTGTAGCACTAAGTCAGATATATGGCTACGATCTAATGCACCTTATGTATAATAAACATATTGATGAAAGCTCCCAGGTTTTTAGAATACTAAGTATATGCTTTATTCCAATCTCAATGACCTATATATTTGGGACCCTACTAACTGCAAATGGCTCTCTCAAACACCTCAATATAGTTGCAGGCTTAGGAATGATACTAAATATAAGCATCAACCTATTCCTAATACCAAAGTTCCTAGCCCTAGGAGCAGCCTATTCCTCATTAATAGCACAAACCATAACGGCAATATTTCAAGCCCTAATTGCAATTAAGATATTTAAGATAAAATTTGTCCCACTCTACGCACTAAAGATAATATTCTTTGTTATCTCATTAATCAGTACCGCCATAATCTTCCAAAATATAACCACCAATTGGGCATATAATATCATAATAACCTCAATTGCAATGGTCATACTAAGCTTTATATTTAGAATTTTCCAAATAAAAGATATCCTTTCCCTACTTAAAGCTTCCAAAGAGTAGGAGTTTGCTCTCCAACCGTAAGGTGTTTGGTTTCAAAAAACCTTATAAGAATTTACAAGCATAAATTCTTTGGATAGTATCTTCAATAAACAATATGGAGGAACAATAGCGAGGTATATAGGAGTATTAGAAGATAGTAAGCAAAGTTTTGCGTCTTAACTCTAAAGCTAGGTGAAAATATAGTTTTATTTTGCTACACTCTAAAAAAAGTGGTAAAAGTTATAATAATCTGATGTGGCAATTAATACAAAA
>JALNVJ010000121.1 GCA_023227645.1 Bacteroidales bacterium
AGAGGATAAAGTAGGATATTAGTCCAATAATTGTACCAATTAATAGTTTTGGTATATTGGAAAGGGGAGTGAGGTTGATTGAATATACTGCTATCCCCATTATTATTGAGACAAAGAATATCTTTATTATATCAGATAGTTGATCTTTTATATTGAAGTCAATTAGTTTTGAAGTAAAATAAGTATTGATTCCAAGATTTATTATTGCATAAACAATTAGGCTTGAACATACGTAGTATATTCCAAGAGGTAAGCTTATAAACAGTAGAGCTATACCGATTATTTTCTTTATTATTTCTAATCTGAAAAACAAATCACTCCTTCCCTTTACTTGCATTAGGTTTTGGCTAATAGCATTTAATGGGTAAAGCATATAGTAGAAAGATATTATTTGTAGGATTGGAACTATTCCTCTCCATTTTTCTGTTAGGATAAATATTATAAATGGTTCCGACAATGCCACCAAACCAACCATTAATGGGAAAACAATAAAGGCTGAGAGTTTTATATATTCTCTATATATTTTCTTTAGCTTTTGGTTATCGTCTTGTATTTCCGACATTATGGGATAGGTTACTCTCCATAGTATTCCTGTTATATTAGATGATGGAAATTGTGCAAATTGGTCTGCTCTTGAATAATACCCTAATGTAGTTGCAGAATATTGTTTTCCAATAACAAGCGTATAGAGGTTGAGGTAAATAGTTTGGAGTAGGTTTGCTCCAAGTATTTTTGAGCCAAAATTAAATAATCTCTTAAATGAGGTTTTAGAAAATTCTCTTTGTGGTTTCCATCTAACGAAATACCAAAATAATAAGGTTTGAATTATGTTTATAGTTGTAAACTGTGCAACCAATGACCAAGCACCATATCCCTTATAAGCCATAACAATTCCAAGTATTCCCCCAATAATCACTCCAATAAGAGATGCTTTTGCTTGTGTTTTGAAGTCTATTCTAATTGTTAGTATAGTTTTTTGAATGATTTGAAAAGATAGGATTATTAAATTAACAGACATAACCTGTATTATAGGTTTGAGCTCTGGCATATTGTAAAACTCTGATATTAGTCCAGAGCAAAGGAAGAATAGTATGGATAATAGAACGCCAACACTAACATTAAAATAGAAAACAGTTGAATAATCGGTATTTGTTCTATCTTTCTTTTGTATAAGGGCATTTCCAAATCCTCCGTCGGTAAATGTTTGAGCAAGTGCCATAAATATTGCCAGCATGCTAATCATTCCATAATCGGATGGAAATAAAAGTCGAGCGATGATAATTTGAACCACGAATTGAACTATCTGTACAGAAAATCTTTCTAAAGCACTCCAAGCAACTCCTGTTATTGTTTTTTGTTTTATATCCATCAATTGCAAAATTAATACAATTATACTTATCCCAAACTAAAAAATCATTATATTTGCAGATTAATTCAACTATTAATTTTTAAAAGTATATCATGTCTAATACTAAATACATTTTTGTAACTGGGGGCGTAACCTCTTCATTAGGAAAGGGAATAATGGCTTCTTCGCTAGCTCTACTTCTTAAACTACGTGGCTATTCTGTAACAATACAAAAGCTCGATCCATATCTAAATGTTGATCCAGGTACTCTAAATCCTTATGAACATGGGGAGTGTTTTGTTACTGAAGATGGAGCTGAAACAGATCTTGACCTTGGTCATTATGAACGTTTCACCAATGTTAGAACCTCTCAGTCAAATAATGTAACAACAGGTAGGATATATCAAACTGTTATTGAAAAAGAAAGAAAAGGAGATTATCTTGGAGGTACAGTTCAAGTTATTCCTCATGTTACCGATGAAATTAAGAGAAGAATTAAAATTTTGGGTGATTCCGGTAAATATGATTTTGTAATAACTGAGCTTGGAGGAGTTGTTGGAGATATCGAATCACTTCCATTTATTGAGTCACTTAGGCAGATGAAATGGGAATTAGGCAAAAATGTTATTGTAATTCATTTAACTTATATACCATATCTTGCAGCGGCAGGAGAACTTAAAACAAAACCTACCCAACATTCTGTTAAGGAAATGTTAGAACAAGGGGTTCAACCAGATATTATTGTATGTAGGACAGAACATAAACTTCATGAAGGAATAAAGGATAAGATTGCTCTTTTCTGTAATGTTGATAAAAACAACGTTATTGAATCAATGGATGCTCCTTCAATTTATGAGGTGCCTCTAAATATGCTTAAAGAAAAGCTAGATATTCAAGTTTTAAATATTCTTGGAGTAAAAGCTCAAGGGGAACCTAATCTTGAGAAATGGAAAGCTTTTCTCTACAAATTAAATAATCCTATAAATGAAGTTAAGATTGGTTTGATTGGAAAATACGTTGAATTGAAAGATGCTTATAAATCAATTTCAGAATCGTTTATTCATGCAGGAGCTTCCCTCCAATGCAAGGTTAGATTAAAACTAATTCATTCCGAAGATTTAGAAAAAGGAGATGAATGTATTGTTGAAGAACTAAATGGTCTTGATGGAATATTAGTTGCACCAGGTTTTGGAGCAAGGGGAATTGATGGAAAGCTATGTGCAATTAAATATGCAAGAGAAAATAAGATACCATTCTTTGGGATATGTTTAGGTATGCAAATGGCAGTTGTGGAGTTTGCTCGAAATGTTCTAAATATGAAAGATGCTCATTCTTTTGAAATGCTTCCTGGTACCAAATATCCAGTGATTGATATGATGGAAGAACAAAAGAAAATTACCAATATGGGAGGAACCATGCGTCTTGGTGCATATCCTTGTAAGTTGAGGAAAGATTCCAAAGCCTATAAGGCATATGGTAAAGAAGATATATCAGAACGTCATCGTCATCGCTATGAGTTTAATAATACTTATCTAAAACAATTTGAGGATGCAGGAATGATTGCAACCGGAATTAATCCAGACTCAAATCTTGTTGAAGTTGTGGAGTTAATTGATCATCCTTATTTTATGGGAGTACAGTTTCATCCAGAATATAAATCAACTGTTGAAGAACCACATCCACTATTTATATCTTTCATAAAGGCAGCAATGAATAAGGGATAAAATAATACTATGAGCATTGAAATCATAGCCCTAATTATTTTTATACTAACCTATTTAGGAATAATATTTACACGCCTACCTAATGTAAATATTGATCGACCTTCAGCCGCTTTTACAGGAGCAGTTGCTATGATTCTATTTGGAGTAATTTCTTTTGAAGATGCAGTTAATGCAATAGACTTCAATACCATTGCCCTATTACTTGGGATGATGATAATTGTTTCAACCCTTAAGATAGAAGGATTCTTTTCTCTCTTGGCTTCAAAAACAATATATTATGCGCATACCAGAACTCGGCTATTAATTATTATTGTATTTATTACCGCAATAGCTTCCGCATTCTTAGTCAACGATGCTGTTGTTTTGCTTTTTACCCCTGTAATAATATCAATATGTAAGAAATCCAACCTAAACCCAGTTCCATTCCTTATGGCAGAGATATTTTCTTCCAATACAGGTTCGGTGATGACTATAACGGGAAATCCTCAAAATATGCTAATAGGAATAAGTTCAGGAATATCCTATATAGACTTTATGATTAAACTCCTACCAGTTTCAATAATAGGTATGGTATTAATAATTCTAATAGTTAAGCTTTTCTATAGAAAGACCTTTGCGGATAAATCAGAACTTAAATTTGAATCCCAGTTTACATATTCTTTTAATAAAATGAAGCGATCTCTAATAATATTTGCACTTGTTGTAATCGCCTTCTTTTTAGCAAAATCATTAGATATTTCAATCCCAATGGTAGCATTAGTTGGAGGAGCACTAATTCTTTTAATAGGAAAGATACAACCTTCAAAAGTTATTAAAGATGTTGATTGGGTTTTATTATTATTCTTTGCATCCCTTTTTATTGTTGTAGGATCGATTAAACAGATAGGTCTATTAGATAGTTTCTTAGAAATACAACTTAGTGAAGGACCACAAGGAATATTATACCTACATGGATTAAGTTTATTTATGACACAAATAGTAAGCAATGTTCCATATATAGTTTTGATGAATCCAATAATGGAAGTAGCCAATAATCATAACTTATGGCTATGTTTGGCATCAGCCTCAACTCTTGCAGGTAACGCAACAATACTTGGAGCAATGGCAAATCTAATAGTGATTGAAGGAGCAGAAAAAGAGAATATCAAGATAAGTTTTTGGGATTTTTTCAAGATAGGAATAATTGTAACCCTTGCCACTTACCTAATTTCAATAATAGTATTCTTTATATATTAGATATTTTCGTACAAAAAAAAGGAGTTGACATTAATCAACTCCTTTTCTATGATAGAAAAATTCTTTTAATCAGAAATTATCTTTTGATAAGTTTTTGAGAAGAAGATTTTCCGTCTTTAATAATTTGAATCATATACATACCTGGTTGTAGGTTGTTTATTGAAATAGTTTCGTTATTAGAAATTGAAGTCTTAGAAACTAATGTTCTTCCTAACATATCAATAACTCTAACATCAGAACCATTAGCATCAGCAATAGTTACAAAATCATTAGCTGGATTAGGATAAACTCCAAAAACACTAGTGTTTTCAACTTCATTAATTGATAATGCACTACCTAATATTTTTATATTATCAATATATCCTATGTTTTTATCATTTGAAATTAGTCTAAAGGCAATTCTTACTGTGCCTGTGTAAGTAGATAAGTCAATTGTTTGTGTATTAAATGCAGCAG
>JALNVJ010000122.1 GCA_023227645.1 Bacteroidales bacterium
AATTTATATTAAGGAAAAAAAAATTTATATTAAGGAAAAAAACTTTTTTATTAAGGAAAAATTCTGAGTACGTTTTTTTAGTCAGAATCAGGATTTACAAGATTAAAGGATTTTCATGATTACCAGGAAGGGGTGAAAGGTTTGTAGGAAAATAGATTTAAACTAATTGAATTTATATTAAGGAAAAAATAATTTATATTAAGGAAAAAAACTTTTTTATTAAGGAAAAATCTTTTTTTATTAAGGAAAAATTTTGAGTAAGTTTTTTGAGATCCGTACTTCCTCATTTACACAAAATATTGTACAGTCCCATATTTTACAGTGTCCATAATTTTTTCATTTAGTCGCAATCTTGTTGTGTAATTTTAGGGCTTATTATTAAGAAAAATCTTTACCTCATTAGCTATATATTTAGAAAGCTTACGCGCTTCTCCCTTAGATAAATGACTTCCATCATACGTATTATACGAAGTTGGATCGATATCAATCCAATGACCTCCTGATAATTCAATTTTTTGTTTTATTAGATGTTCATTATAGTTCCCCGCAGAATCTTCCAGAGCCACTAAAGGGATGGATGCTGGCGGACGAAAAGCGAAGACCTTTATCCCTTTTGATTCCCAAGTTCTTATTTGTTCACATAACTGATTAACAAGTTGGTAATTGGTAGAATGTATAGTAAAATCTTTTTCATAATAAGGCATAGCTTCCATAGTATCTTGAGGGAACTTCTCTGATTCAACCCAACCATTATCATGATAAATACTAATATAATTGCTCTTCATTTTTTCTCCTTTTATTAAATTTTTAATCATAATAGGAGTAACTGGACTAAAATAATTTAAATATTCACCAAAATATATCCTTTCAAAAATCTCTTCTTTTGCTCTAGTTAATTCTTGTATATACTGTTCATTTGGCAGACTTAAATCATTTATTGTTAATTCGGATACTCCTAAAAGAATAATCTTATGTTCACCCATTTCATTTAATTTTGCGTCTGTAGCCTTATAAATCATAGGATTTAGTCCTCCATTTGAAAATGCAAAATTAAACACTGAAAATTCAGGTAATATATTTTCAATTTCATATGGAGAAATTCCCCTATAAGTCCTACTATCTCCAAGAATTATAAAATTATATTTTCTACTGTTGTGCACCTTAAATGACCAGAATCTATCTTTTAAGTACTTATCGGGATTTTTAGGTAAAATATATCCAAAAATACCTATTAAAATTATAGATAGTAAAAGAGTTATCCATATATTGTGCTTAAACTTTTCCATATATTAAAATTGAAAATAAATAAATTCACTTCCGTTTCCTCTAAAAAAGATGATTAATGTTATTAAAACAGCATAGAATAACATTTCTGCAAAAAAGCCAATTGAATGTCTGAATTTAAACTTCTTATCTATTCCAATATATACCATTATTTCTCTTATGATTATTATCAGAAGAAATACACTTCCGTTAAGACCCCACCCTAAAGTCAAATTCCCTTTGAAAGAAAACATTGTTCTTAAAATATCAAAAGCTTGGTGGACAGAAGAGGCTCTAAAAAAAACCCAGGCAACCAATATTTCTAAAATAACAAAAACCCAAGCTGTAAATCGAATAAATTGGTTTGTTTGTTTTTGCGCAGGCCATCCTATTATCCTTTCTATACTTAGGAATAAGGCGTGTACTCCACCCCAAATAATATATGTCCAAGCAGCTCCGTGCCAAAGGCCAGAAATTAACATAGTGATCCACATATTTATATGACTTTGATAATTACTTTTCTTATTCCCTCCTAACGGAATATACACATAATCACGAAACCATGTAGATAACGAAATATGCCATCTACCCCAAAAATCTTTTAAAGAGGTAGAAGTATAAGGATGATTAAAATTATCAGGAAAAGAATATCCCATCCATCGCGCCAAACCACAAGCAATGTCACTATAACCTGAAAAATCGCAATAGATCTGAAAAGCAAATGCAATAACTGCACCCCACCAAAAAAAAGAATTTTCAGAAGCTATTGAGCTATTAAATGCCGTAGCAACAATTGGAGCTAAATTATCTGCAATTACCATTTTTTTAAAACACCCCTTTACTATAAGCCGGAAACCTTCCCAACGGTCTTCTTTCAATGGTTGTCGTTGGCCTATCAATTGTGGGAGCATATCTTTTGCTCTGACGATAGGACCTGCTACTAATTGAGGGAACATTGATAAATATGCAAAAAACTGAAAAACGTTTTTAGTCGGCTTAAACTTTCCTTTATACACGTCAATTGTATAACTCATACTTTGAAAAGTGTAGAAACTAATACCTATAGGTGTAATTAGAAGAAAGTTATTAATTTGACTATTCAAAGAAGTTCCCAAAAGCAAATCTATATTCTCAGAAATAAATCCAGAATACTTAAATATTGAAAGTGTCCCAATATTAGCTAGTAATGAGAAGATTAATAAGAACTTTTTACTTTTAGGGTAAGATACAATTCCAATAGCAGCAAAGTAATCAATAAACCCGCTAAATAATATTAAAAAAATAAACCTCCAATCCCACCAACCATAAAACAAAAAAGATGCGACTGTTAGGAATATTAATTTAAATGAAATATTAGATTTCGTAAATTTCCAGATAGAAAAAAACAAAATCGCAAAAAACACGAATACTATTGAATTAAACTGCATAATTTTGAAATATCATAAAAGCATAATTAGAGTGTAAATGCAACTTTTCTTCTGTTTTTAATACTTAATTAATTATCTTTCCTTTATCCTCTTTTGTCTTCTTACATATCAACTTCGTAAAGTCCATTTTATTTTTTTACTACCTCTTTCCCATGAATAATATGGGCTTGCAAAGTTAACAGAAAATATTTATTAATCTGTGATTTTTGTGGAAATAAACTGCATTTGTGGAGCTCTACCTTTATTCTTCGGTTATGTTGTTAAATTATCAAAACGAGAAATCATTTATTCATGACTTAGTATAATGTATAAGGATTATAAGCTCAGGAATAAGAATAAAAAAAACTGTTAAATTCAGAATTATCTCAATTCCCACGAGAGTGTTTTTGTTAATTACTTTATAATCACTCGTTCGGGATTTCTTTCTTTTGAAGAATAAGCTTATTCCAAGAATTGAAAATAACGTAACTCTATTTCAAACGGGAATAGTAGGTCTTAACGAATCACCGTTTCAATTTTATGATAGAGTTTAAGCTATATCTGACAAAAATATTAATCTATCTTATATCTTCACGAAGAATTATTTGATATAAATTCAATATTACTTGATAAACTATGCCTATAGCCTTATCCACTCCAATTGATTATAACACCCTAATCAATCAGGCGAGAATATTATCTTATTGTATAGAGTAAAAAAATATCTCGTAATTGTATTTGATTAATAAAAAAGTTTTCATCTCCATAAAATATTAGAGCAAATATATAGTTTATCTATTATAGTATTAACCATTTTATAATTTATATATGAAATCAGATTTAGACATTGCTCGCCAATACGAAATGCTACATATAAGAGATATGGCAGCTAAACTAGATATTTGTAAGGCCGATATTGAGTATTACGGAAAATATAAGGCTAAACTACCCCTAAAATTAATTGATGAAGAAAAAGTAAAGGCGTCAAAATTGGTTTTAGTAACTGCAATTACGCCAACTCCTGCTGGAGAAGGAAAAACAACTATTTCAATTGGTTTGTCACAAGCTCTTAATAGGATAGGGGTGAAATCAACTGTTGTGCTTAGAGAACCGTCTCTTGGACCAGTTTTTGGTATTAAGGGAGGTGCAACAGGTGGAGGACATGCTCAAGTTGTTCCTATGGAAGATATTAACCTTCACTTTACTGGTGACTTTGCGGCAATTGAAAAAGCACATAACCTTCTTTCCGCAATTATTGATAATAATATTCAAAACAAAAAAGCCAATTTAGGACTAGATACTAGAACCATTCGTTGGTCAAGAGTAATGGATATGAATGACCGTTCGCTAAGGTCTGTAGTTATTGGTTTGGGAGGTGTTAATGGGGGAATTCCTCGAGAATGTGGGTTTAAGATTACTGCTGCTTCTGAAGTTATGGCTATTCTTTGTATGAGTTCAAGCATTAAAGACCTAAAAGAAAAATTAGGTAATATCTTTATTGGCTATACAAACGACAAGAAACCAATTTTTGCAAGAGATTTAAAGGTTCATGGTGCAATGGCTGCTCTTCTGAAAGATGCTATCAAACCTAATCTTGTTCAAACAACCGAAGGGACTCCTGCTATTATTCATGGAGGGCCTTTTGCAAATATCGCTCAAGGAACAAATACAATTATTGGAACAAAAATGGGTATGACTTTTTCCGATATTGTGGTTACTGAGGCTGGATTTGGTGCTGACCTTGGTGCTGAAAAGTTTATTGATATTAAGTGTAGAGAGTCAGGACTAAGACCTAATGCAATTGTTCTTGTTGCAACCATCAGAGCATTACGCTACCATGGTGGAGTTGGAGTTAAGGATATTGGTGTAGTTAATCTTGAAGCTCTTAAAAAAGGAGTTGAAAACTTAGAAAAGCATATTGAAAACATTAAATTATTTGGAATAACTCCTGTTATTGCTATTAATAAGTTTGTGGATGATTCTCAAGAAGAGATTGACTTTGTGAAGAAAACTTGTGAAAACTTAGGAACAAAAGCTTATACTTGCGAGGTTTGGGCAAAGGGAGGAGAAGGAG
>JALNVJ010000123.1 GCA_023227645.1 Bacteroidales bacterium
TAATAGTTCTCCTTCTTCTATCTTATGTCCTTCTTCAAGAATATCATCTCTTCCTGCCTCAAACCAAGGTGTTGGCTTTAGGTTTAGGATTCTTTGTAGTTTGGCAGAGGTGAAAGGTAGGAATGGCTGGCAGAGGGTGAGTAGGTTGGCGCAGATTTGTAGGCTGATATTTATTGATGTTTCTGTGCGGGCGATATCTGTTTTAAATGTTTTCCATGGCTCGCATTCTGTTAGGTATTTATTGCCAAGGCGTGCTAAGTTCATCATTTCAGAAAGGGCTTCACGGAACTTATAATGTTCAATATTAACTCCAATTCTTTGAGGGAAGGTTTTAATTTCTTCAATTGTTTGGATATCTAATTCATTTAGCTCTCCTCTTTGAGGAACCTTGCCTTCGAAATATTTATGTGTTAGAACAATAGTCCTATTTATGAAATTGCCAAGAATTGCCACAAGTTCGCTATTATTACGTGTTTGGAAATCCTTCCAAGTAAAGTCGTTGTCTTTTGCCTCTGGTGCATTGGCGCAGAGAACATAGCGAAGAACATCTTGTTTATTTGGAATCTCTTCTAAGTATTCGTGTAACCAAACTGCCCAGTTCTTAGAGGTTGATATCTTATCGGATTCAAGGTTGAGGAATTCATTTGCTGGAACATTCTCTGGCAATATATATGATCCTTCCGCCTTTAGCATTGCTGGAAAGATAATACAATGGAATACAATATTATCTTTGCCAATAAAATGGACTAGCTTGGTGTCTTTGTCTTTCCACCATTTTTCCCAATCATTTGGAAGAAGCTCTTTGGTATTTGATATATAACCAATTGGAGCATCAAACCAAACATAGAGAACCTTACCTTCAGCATCTTTGAGTGGAACTTTTACTCCCCAATCCAAATCCCTGGTTACAGCTCTTGGGTGCAAGCCTTGGTCGATCCAACTCTTGCATTGTCCATAAACGTTAGGCTTCCATTCCTTATGAGATTCCAATATCCATTCCCTCATAAAACTTTCGTAATCGTTTAGAGGCAAGAACCAGTGCTTGGTTTCTTTTAACACAGGAACAGAATTGCTAAGTGTGGATTTAGGATTAATTAAATCGTTAGCATTTAATGATGTTCCGCAATTTTCACATTGGTCGCCATAAGCTTTTTCATTTCCACAATGAGGACATTTACCAGTAATATATCTATCGGCTAAGAATGCCTTAGCTGTTTCATCATAATACTGCTTGGAGGTCTCTTCAATAAATTTCCCTTCGGAATATAGTTTTGTAAAGAAATCAGAAGCTGTTTTATGGTGAGTAGGGGATGATGTCCTTGAGTAAATATCGAAAGTTACGCCAAAATCCACAAACGATTTTTTAATAATATTATTGTATCTATCAACAATATCCTGAGGGCTAAGTCCTTCTTTTCTTGCCTTAATAGTAATTGGAACTCCGTGCTCATCGCTACCACCAATAAACAATACATCTTCTCCCATTGAGCGAAGATAACGTACATAAATATCAGCTGGAACATAAACTCCAGCTAAATGTCCAATATGAATAGGTCCGTTAGCATAAGGTAGGGCAGTGGTAACGGTATGGCGTTTAAATTTATTTTCTTTATCGGTATAGGTCATAATACTATTTGTTTTCTTGGTTTTCTTTTAGTTTTGTCAATCTTATAATCTTGCTTTGTATATGGCAAAATAATTCTTCATATTCAAACTTTTCTTTAATTTCTTCTTCTGTTCTTGGCTCATTCACTTGAACAGTTTCTCCAACTTTAAGATCTTCTTTGTTCTTTTTTATACAAGCAACTCCCTTTTCATTCATTGCATAGTAATAAAACATAAAATCTTGCATATTGTCTTGATTTATATATACAATAGTATCATTAACCACAATATCCTTCTTGGCTAAGTTTTTCATCATTTCCAATCTAGAATAATAGGGGTGATAATCGGGATGTT
The DNA here is from genome assembly GCA_023227645.1 of Bacteroidales bacterium. Classification (GTDB taxonomy): domain Bacteria; phylum Bacteroidota; class Bacteroidia; order Bacteroidales; family P3; genus UBA10566. The sequence continues at coordinate 1,960 of JALNVJ010000123.1, forward strand.
CTTTTGGAGCGTGTACATGCCTAACAATATCATTATAAGGAGTAAAGAAGACAAGTAGGTAGGCAATAAGGATTAATCCTGAAATAAATGGAATACGTTTACTAAAGCCCATTAGGAAATTGTGAATAATATAAAAAGTAGTACCTATTACCAATCCAAACAATGGGAGAAGTGGTGCGTTATACCAAGGTATTTTGGTTTTAGCAATGGTAATTATTATAAATATAAAAGTAGCTGCGGACATTGAATATATGCTTAATCGCCTTGCTTGTTTGTCCTTAATAAATAAATTGAACAAAAATGCAATAGGTAAAAGATATATGAAATATGTGAAATAGTTATTCTTTAGTTCAAGATAATAATAATCTAATCCTCCTTCATGTCCTTCAATTACCGTACCCACTCTTCCTCCTAGCTCATTTTGGTAAACAGCCTTTAGATACCCACTATACATTAGTTCTCTAGCAATATAGTATCCTCCAACAAATAATACAAAGAGACCAATACCAATATAGGTTGATCTTTCTTTTAGTAGGGCAATAAATTGTTTTCTAAAAATTACATATAATGGTATAATAGGTAGGGGGAGAAGGGCTTGAACTCCCTTTGTTAGAGTTGCAAGAATCAGAGCAATAAAAAATAATTTATAATATTTTTTCTCCTTTGTTTCTGTATATACAAAGAAAAGGAGGAGGTATGAAATCATAAATAGACAGAGTAGGGCATCATAGTCTGCACTCCTTCCGGTATGATAATAGAGAATTCCTTTTGAACAAATCAAAATTGTTGCGGCATAGAATCCTAAAAATGGTTTTTTGAGAACTCCGGTTAGAAGAATAATAACTATTCCCAATAGCATAATTGCTATGGCAGAGGGTAGCCTAACAGCAGTTTCATTAACACCAAAAGCTTTAATACTTAGTGCTTGTATCCAAATGGCTAAAGGAGGCTTGACACTCCAATGGTCAGGTTGGTAGTCAAAAGTTACAATAAGTGGGTTCTTTGTATGTGTCATCTCATAGGAAGAGGTGGCAACTCTGCTTTCATCCCATGTTCTTAGAGTTGAGGTTCCTAAGAAAGCAAATAGAGGGAAAAAGCTAATTAGAATAAAAACAAAAACAAGTATCCATGTTAGTTTTTTATTTGAAAAACTCTTCTTCATAATAATAGTATTTGATTTGTAAATTATTAACTTGCAAAGATAATAAAAAAAACCTGAATCATTGTTTCAAGTAATTAAAACAAAGGTTCAGGTTTTTAAAACGAAGAATTATATCTTCTATTTATAAAGGTATCTTTTTATCTTTAGAGTTGCAGTTTTTTCAAATTCTGTTGTGGTTTCTATTATTAGTGATAGTTTGGAGAATCGGTTAAGTTTTTCGTTAGCCGATTTTAAGAGTTCAGACTTTAGGTGGTCAACTGCTTTTGAAGCATCATCCTTATAAATTGCTAATCTCTTTTCTAGCTCCTTAGGGTTAAATTGCACCATAGCAACTAGCTTGCCTTTTCTTTCAATAACCACGCTCTCAAGAATTAATTTACTTTGGTTAAGTAGCATTTCAATTTCTTCAGGATATATATTTTCTCCAGTCGAACCAACAATAACATTCTTCAACCTACCTTTAACTTCGTAGCGTCCTGCTTTTTCTGTTACCAAATCGCCTGTCTTAAACCAACCATCTTCGGTTAGAACTGTTTGTGATAGTTCAGGGTTCTTATAATAACCTTTCATAATATTTGGACCCTTAACCCATAGTTCACCTTCATTGGTCTTTGGATTAATATCCATAATCTTAGCCTTAATATTCAAAACAGGAAAGCCCATTGTTTGCCAAGAAACCTCATTAGGATTAGCTCCAATAACCAATGGTGCAGTTTCTGTTAGTCCATATCCAATTGCATAAGGGAAATGCTTACCAAGACGAAGGAATAATTCAGTTTCTGCATCAAGTTTAGCTCCTCCAATACCAAAGAAAGTTAGTCTGCCACCAAATGATTCATATAATTTCTTTGAAGCTTTGCGATACATTATTCTTTTGAATAAACTACTTGTTAGTAATATTCTCCTTAATGCAGTTTTCTCTAGTTCTGGTTTGATAATATTTTTATATGCCTTTTCAATAAAAAGAGGCACAGTAAGTAATGTTGTAGGACGAACCAATTTAACGCTAGACATAAATGTTGTTGAGATAGGTAGCTTATTGTGATAATAAACAGAAGCACCTTTCATAACTGTAGTTAGTAGGCCTAGAGAGTTTTCAAATGTATGTGAAAGAGGTAGAACAGAAAGATAAATATCCTTCTCGTTAATAGGCCAAATATGATGTACTTGTACAAGCTGAGAAGTTAAGTTGCCGTGACTTAACATTACACCTTTGCTAAAACCGGAGGTGCCTGATGTATAAATAATAACAGCAAGATCTTCAGGGCTTGGTACAGTCTTGGTTCCTATTGATGTAATCTCTTTTTGGCTTATTATCTCAAGCCTATTAAGATTAATTATTGTATCAACAAAAGGATAAGCCCCTTCTTCTGTTTTTGGAATTAAACGATCTGAAACAAAAACTAGTTTGGCATCAGAGTGATTAATACAATTTGTGATTTCTTCTTTTGTAAAGTCTGGTAAAAGAGGAACAACAATTGCCCCCATATCAACAACTGCAAAATATGCGATAGACCATGAAGGACTATTCTCTCCAAGAACAACAACTTTGTCTTGATAACCAATACCTCTA
>JALNVJ010000124.1 GCA_023227645.1 Bacteroidales bacterium
AGAAATTGGCAGATTCTCCACAATATTCAATAAATCATACTCATCTTTCTTAGGCTCTACTCCAGAATAAGCTTCTGCTGTACTAATAAAAATATCAGGCTTAACCAAAACTATGGTCTTTCCCATAAGCGAAAGAGTGGTTGGAGAAAACTCATCACCCTTATTAAAAGCAAAAGCTGGTACATTATATATAAAGAAAGGACAGTCTGACCCTAATTTACGAGCGTAATTATCCAACACCTCAAGAGAAAGATTTAATTCAAAGACAAAGTTTAGTAGTTTTAAAGAAAAAGATGCATCACTACTTCCGCCCCCCAAACCAGCACCCATAGGTATTAATTTATGCAAGTGAATATTAACTTCTGGTAAATCAGGATAATCAGCTTTGAGTAAATTATAAGCCCTAATGCAAAGGTTATCATTATTAGTTTTAGTATCAATAGGCAATCCACTTATTTCAATAGAAGTTATTCCATTGCTCTTAGGTCTAATTTCTAATACATCCTCAAGTGGGATAGGATAGAGCAAGGTCTCAATATTATGAAATCCGTCACAGCGTTTCTCAACAACATTAAGCCCAATATTTATTTTACAGTTAGGAAAGTAAATCATAGGGCAAAAATAATAAATATTTACTTCCTCGAATCATATTTGTATTTATTAATTTTATTTTTATTGCATAAAACAGATAAACCTATCACCAAAATTCAAGAAAATTGTTCCAAAAAAACAAGCCTTTGATATGATTAAAATAAAGATATAGCAAAAGCATATTAACTAATATGTGTAGGGTATATTACCTAATATGGGGGGTACCATATTACCTAATATGGGGGTAGCATATTAGGTAATATGCTTTGGTCATATTGCTGATTCACTTTCTTCATATCCCTGATTTGGATATTATAAATCACAAAATTAGGTTTGCTATATACAATAAATAAACTATTTACACGTTGAATAAAAATAAAACAAATATAATTATTAATCCTTAAAGAAGAAAGATTATGACAATGCTTTTAGTACGCGTATTGCGTAATATTGTAGTTGGTATGACTCCAGGGATGAAGTATTTAGTTCGTCCAAAAAGAAAGAAACCCATCGGTTTTGAAGAGTTGGCAAAGAGAATTCAAGCCCATTCTTCATTGACAAAAGCCGATGCCTATGCAGCTATGTTGCAAATGCAGGATGAGGCTCTTGAAGAATTGATGGAAGGAAATCCAGTAAACCTTGGTAGTCTTGGAACCCTAACTCCTATGTTTAGATCAAAAGCAGTGGATACCTTAGAAGAGGCTACCGAGAGTACAATCACCAGAAAGTATCTTCGTTATACTCCATCTGCTGAAGTAAGAAAGGCTATTCAGGACATTCCAGTTGAGCTTGACAAGAGTGATCAAATGAAGGGATTGCAGCCAAGTTCCAATACTTAGGCGCCTTTAAATCCATAATTTATTTATGATTTAAAGAAAAGGACGCTACCTAAAATCGGCGTCCTTTTTTGTTTTTTTTAGTTTTTTTCAAGTTGTGATTTTTTTGATTAATAAATAGCAAAAACAAATAAAATGGAAGCAATATTCAATGAAGAGTTGAATCAAATTTTTGAAAACGCTGCGGTTGCATTAATACTTGTGGATTGTGACGCAAGGATTAAGCTTATCAATAAGGCAGGAGAAGAGTTATTTGGGCAGGGTAATGTTGATGTGAAAGGGAAATTGGCAGGAGAGTCTTTCAAATGTGTTCATGCCTTCATTAATGAATATGTTGTTTGTGGAAACAATGAAGAGTGTGTTCATTGTCCTTTGAGAAATACTCTTCAAGACACATATAATACGGGGAAAACCCACTATAAAGTTCAAGGAAACTTGGAGATAAAAGATAAAGATAGTACATATGAGTTGTTCTTATTGATTTCATCCTCACTATTTAATATCTCTTCAACCAAATATGTATTGCTTACAATAGAAGATATTACCAAAGAAAGAACCCTGCAAGAAGAGCTCAAACAGAGGGAGAAACAATTGCAAGAGCTTATTGCAAAAAGGGATAAGTTTTTTTCAATTGTTGGTTATGATTTGAAACATTCTTTTACAACGATTGAAGGATTTGCTAAGTTATTGTTGGAAGATTCTTCAAGTTTTACATCACAAGAAAGAGAATCTTTTCTGCGATTGATTGCACAAAGTTCAGAGAACACAAATAGACTGCTCGAAAATTTGTTTTTGTGGTCAAGGCTTCAGATTGGAAACATGGATTTTGTTTTAGAGAAAGTGAATATAGTAGATTTAATAAATGATGCATTATTTCAAATGAGGTCAAAGGCAGAAAAAAAGAATATAACATTGGAAGTATCCCTTTCGGAATGTCAATTTCTTTCTTTAGACAAATTTATGATAAATACAGTATTGCGTAATATAATAGCAAATGCCATCAAGTTTACGCCCAAATCAGGACGAATCAGTATTAATTTAGAAGAAAAAGAAAGCAGTATTGAAGTATCGGTAAAGGATAATGGAGTAGGGATTGACGAAGAAAATATATCAAGATTATTTAAAACCACTGAAAAGTTTTCGACCCAAGGCACAGAGCAAGAAGAAGGAGCAGGGTTAGGACTTATTCTAAGTAAGGAATTTATTGATTTGCATAAAGGAGAAATAAAGGTAGAGAGTCAGAAAGGCAGAGGCACAACATTTACCTTCACGCTCCCAATCTAACATACTTAAATTAAAGAAAAAGAGGTTATCTGCACTTAAGCAAATAACCTCTTTTTCTTTATAAAGGTTTCTAATATCTTAAAGATTACATTCTAAATTCTACCCCAGCCCAAAGGCTATTGCTTGCAAATTTACCTACATCAGCCTTAATGTCTAAGCCTGAATAGTAAACATTGCTTTTATAAATAGGGAAATTATAACCTAAATATACTCCAAATTTCTCTTTCTTATTTTTTTGTTGGTAGTAACTCCAAAAATATACTTTAACAGGGATAAATACATTCATAGAGGAAAAAGATAAGGCATGAACCCCTAATAAATACTCTCTGTTATATACTAAGTTGTCAACACTAAGTATGCCTCCTACATTAGCTTCTAATTCAAATGCTTCCTTTTTAAGAAAAGAGTAACCTGCATTAAGCTCAAAATTTCCTCCATAAAGGCTTAAAGCTTGTTCATCTTTTAAATTGTTACCCAAAGAATAATTCATCTTAAAAGCAGCAGTAAAACTCTCTCCAATATACATTCCGCCTCCAAATCCAATGCTTGCTTGATTTATATTTTTTATGTTGTATTCAGGGAAATTAGCTTTCATGGAGTTGTTGAAATCGCTAAGATTGCTAATAAATCCAGAATTTAATCCTCCAGATAAAAAGCTTTTAATTTTACTTTGGGCTTGAATTCCACCTACTGAAATTAGTGCAATAACTAATGCTAAACAAATTCTTTTCATAAGTATTTTTTTAATTGATAAATATAAATTGGTTCTATTAATTTGTTCTGTAATCTATAATTTAACTTTCGATACTTTATTTTTATTGTATTAAATAAAAGAAAAAGAGGTTATCTGCACTTAAGCAAATAACCTCTTTTAGTTGAAAATTAAAAGAAATATATTATTTTATGATTCCAATTGATCTTTGGATAAAGCTATTTAATGCTTCTCCTTTTAGAAGTCCTTGGCTTAATAATGCTAGGTCTTTCAATTGCGATAGGATCTGATTTTGTTTTGACTCATCTTTTTCATTCAAAACTTCATTCATAAGAGGATGATTGGTGTTTACTACTAAATTATAGTTTTCTGGCATCTCTCCATAGAATGATGCCATTCCTCCGCCTCCCATTTCACTCATCTCTTTCATTCTTCTCATAAATTCATTTTGAGTTATTGTAAGTGGAGCTTCTGTTTCGTTCATGCTTTCCATAACAACAGTAAATCTTTGTTTATCCACTTGAGCTTCAACCATTGTTTTTAGGCTTTCAATTTGTTTTTCATCAAGTTTAGAAGGAATAACTTCGTCCTTAGGGATTAGCTTATCAACAACATCGCTATCAATACGTACAAATCTTGAGTCTTGGATTTTTTGTTCCAACAGGTTAACGAAATGATTATCTAAGATGCCATCCATTAACAATACATCGTAACCCTTGTCTTTTGCTGCTTGTATATATGTGTATTGATTATCTACATCATTAGAGTATAAATAAACAACTTTCTTTTCTTTATCAGTTTGAAGAGTTTTAATCTTATTTCCATATTCTTCTATTGAGAACATCTCTTTATTTATGTTCTTGAATAAGAAAATCTTTTCAGCTCTATCGTAGAACTTTTCATCAGAAAGCATACCATATTCAATAAAGACCTTTAAGTCGTCCCATTTCTTTTCGTATTCTTCTTTATCGTTCTTGTAAATCTCATCTAATTTATCAGCAACCTTCTTAGTTATATGAGAAGAAATCTTCTTTACATTTGCGTCAGATTGAAGATAAGAACGAGAAACATTAAGAGGAATATCTGGAGAATCTAAAACTCCACGAAGTAACATCATATATTCAGGAACAACACCTTCAACACTATCTGTAACAAATACTTGGTTGCAATATAAT
>JALNVJ010000125.1 GCA_023227645.1 Bacteroidales bacterium
AATAAGATAAGGGTTGATGATGATGTTGTTTGCGCAATGTTAGTTTTAGGAGATAGTTCAAATGTTATTATTGATGCAGGAAAGATGTTCTATATTTCTGGAGATATAATATATTCAAGAGGCTCTTGGTTTGTGGTTCATCAAGACCTTGTTCCAAAGAGATGGAATTATATATCCTCCCCTGTTAATGATTCAAAGGCATTAATCTACTCTATGCGTAAGGATGGGAACGAAACCTGGCTAATGGAATATAATACCGGAGTTAAGAGTAAGCTAAAAGACTATTGGAGTGAATACATTGTTGATCCTAATCATAGATTGGTTCCAGGAAGAGGATATGCTGTGTACACAAATAACAACTTAGATGTTATTTACGAAGGAATACTCTGCGATAGTAGGGTAAACTACGAACTGGATTATAAAGAAAAAGATAGTTGGAATTTGGTGGGTAATCCTTTTACTGCACCTCTAAGTTCAAAGAAGATGTTTGAAGACATTGACCAAAAAATCCAAGGTAATGCAATCTTTGTTTTGGATAGGGAGAATGGAATTTATAATCCAATTATTATTGATGGCAAAGAAGAGGTTGTATTGCCGTCTATGGAAGGTTTTTTTGTTGAAAGCCTTAGAGAAGACACTGAAATATCTTTCCAAAGGAAACATCAATATATTCCAAAATCAGCTTCCTACCATTGGTCGAATCATAATTATTTAACATTTTCTATCAGTAAGGGTTCTAAAACTGAATATATTCTTATGGGAATGGACGATAATGCAAAGTACGGCTTTGATAAATATGATGCTCATAAGCTCTTTGGCGCCTCTGATGAAATGCCTGAAATATACTTTAAGGTTGATAGTCAAGAATTAGCTGTTAATGTTTTCCCTTCCTATCCTGCAAGTTATGATATTGGTTATTATATTGGGAAGGAGTCAAATCTTAGTCTTACCTTAGGAAACTTATCAATTTTACCTTCAGGAGTTATTTTGTTTTTAGAAGATAGGTATGAAAATAAATTTTATAACCTTTGCAACAAATCTCAAATTGATTTCAACGCCATAAAAGGAACAACAGAAGATCGTTTCAGACTTCATATATCAAAATCACTTGATAGTATATTTGACAATGAAGAACTAAGCGATGTTTATTTATGGTCTCATAAATCAAAAATTATGATTTATGATGATCAAGAAAATAGAAACAAAATACAATCAATTAGGGTTTGGGATAAGAGGAGAAATAATATTATAGAACAAGATTATATTGATGGGGTAGTTGTTTTAAATCATATTTTCCCCAAAGAAAGTTATTTAGTAGATATATTAATAGATGATGTTTGGATTGAAAACCTTCCGATTGAAGTTAAGTAGCATATTTTTTTTCTTCTTTCTTTTAATTGCTCAACTCACCTTTTCGCAGACTGAGGTTGCTAATCATTTAAAAGAGGCCTATAATTCAAAAAGCATTGACTCTCTACAGAGATTCATTCAAGCCTACCCTAATGAAACAATTTATGTTGAGGAAGCACTTAGGATTATTGATCAAATGGCTTTTGAAATTGTTAGCCAACAGAATAGTATTGAGGCTTATGAAGAATATATTGTAAAATATCCAAATTCAGTTCAATCCATTAAGGCAAAACAATGGATAGAGCTTAATTCGAAAAGGATAAAACTAGAAAAAGAGGAGAGCGATTATGAAAGTGCAAAGAAAACAAACACAATTGAATCCTATTCTGACTTTATTATCAAATACCCAAAGTCAAAATACTATAACTACGCAAAAGAGAATATTTATAGGTTTCAATACCAACAAAATATATTAACCTATTCTGTTGAGGAACTAATTCAATTCCTAAAAAGATATCCTCAAAATCCAAATAATAAATATATCTTTGACACCCTTAAGGTTCAAACTCTAAGATATTTGTCTTATGAGGGATTTAAATTTATTTCAAATAATATATTATTCAATATTGATATTGAAGACTTTCAACTCACATTTGCTTTTTCTTTCACTCAGGGTGGTGAAACTAAAAATTTTGAAAAGCTATTCAAAGATTTTCCTTCACTCAAATCAAATAGTAAGCTATTACATAATTATCAAGAAGCAAAAACAATTGAGGCCCTGCTTACACTACAAGATATAGATAATAAGACTTATAATTCCAATAAACAATTTTTTACAACTATAAAGAACGATAAGTCACTTGAGTTAATAAAGAAATATATTAAACCATTTATTGATCAAAAGAAAACAGCAAATATAAATAAAGCCTTAGAGCCAATTGAAAATGATTTCAGGGTTAGACAATTTCAAGAGATGTTATTTCAAAACCCTCCACCAGAGCCACACAACAAAGGCATTAGTTTTAATCAAGATAGCACAATTAAATTAATAATTGAGTCGGCACCAAGTGGTTATGGGAATAAAGATATATATGTTTCGCTAAAAAAAGATAATATTTTTCAGACTCCATTTATCCTGCCAAAGCCAATAAATTCTATATATAACGAAACTAGTCCAATTATTAATAAGGAAGGAGATGTTTTGTATTTCTATTCCGATAATGGGATGAATAATCAAGAGCTAGACCTCTATATTAGTTTTCGAGCGAGTCAAAACTCATGGTCAGATTGGTCAATACCCTTAAAAGTTAATCTTATTGATTTAAAAAATGCGAAAAAGAATTATAATAGAGGATATGTTCTAAATCAAAACTCCAAACCAATTGAATCTTTTGTTTATATTGACGATGCCAAAACAGGAGAAAGGCTATTTCTTAGTCAAACGAATAATAAAACAGGTTATTTTGCCTTTCCAAAACAAGCAAAACCAATTAATATAATAAGTATAAATAAAGGTTATATTTCAAAATACTATTCCTCCGATAAAGATATAATAATTCGACAAGATCTTATTGACGACCTATATTCCAAAAAGATGATTCTAACAATTGAATCTATTTTCCCTGATGAAGCTCCTGATAAACTATCAAAGCCAGCAGAAAACTATTTAAAATATTTGGTAAAGAGTATGGAGGGTTCAAAATATGTTATTACAATATCTGTTCACACTCAGAAAGGATATAAAAATATGACAGAAGAAGACCTCTCTTGGCATCAAGCAACTCTAATCAAAGACAAGTTAATTGAGTTAGGAATAAGTTTTCAAAATGTTGTTGCAGCAGGTTATAGCAATAGTCATCCGTTATTAGGATGGGAAGGAAAGAGTAGGATAGAGATAGGGTTTATGATTATAGGAAGTCAAGAAGAATAAAAGCCTTATGAAAAGAAGACCAGTTTTATTTCTATTAATACCTCTTTGTATAGGAATAATTCTTGTTGAGCATTTCTTCCCAACCTTTATTATCCGAAACCATTATTCCAAACACCAAACACAAGAACAATACTATAAATTAATAATAAAGGAAGAAGCAAACCCCAGAAAATCCACCATTAGGTATAAGGCGGAAATAACACATTACCTTAAAGATAATAAATGGCATAAAACTTCTGGAGATATTATGATTTATTTCTCCAAACAAGACTCTGCATATAACCTAAAATATGGAGATGAAATTTCCACCAATTCCAAAATTGTACCAATAACCAATCAAAAAACCTATTCCACTTTCGACTATAAGAGAATGATGAAGAGGCAGAGGATATACGATAATATATTTATTAGTCAAGGCTCATGGAAAAAGCTATCAGAAAATAAAGGCAATCCAATAATAGCAAAGTCTAAACAAGTAAACCACTATCTCAAACAAAAAATAATCAATTCCAATCTCCCAAAAGATGAAGCTGCAATAGCGATAGGGATGTCACTTAGCGACAAAACTCTTATGGATGAAACCACAAGGCGCCAATTTACATCAAGTGGACTAGCCCATATACTATGCTTTTCAGGCCTACATATAGGAATAATACTAATTGTCTTCGATATTATATTAAAGCTAATATTCTTGGGGAAATATAAATTGATATTATTTAGAAAAATAATATTATTATTAATAGGACTCTCTCTCTGCTTTCTTGTTGGCCTAACCCCTTCATCCATAAGAGTAGTGTCGATGTTGGCAGTGTTAATTCTTACCAAATACACAGGTCGCTCAGCCTACGACAGTCTCAATTCCTTAGCCGTAACAGCATTTTTCTTCCTAATATTCAATCCCCTCATTCTATTTAACCTAAGTTTTCAGTTCTCCTTCTTAGCAGTATTAGGAATAATAATCTTTGCCAACATTAGAGAGAGGCTGGTTATAAGAGAAAAACACACTTACTTGCTAAATCAAATAACATCAACAGCAGGAATGACCCTATCAGCACAAGTCTTTGTTTTGCCAATAATCCTATTCCGCTTTAAAACCTTCCCAACCTATTTCCTTATAGCCAATATAATAGTAGTCCCATTCCTTTCAGTAGTCCTAATAACAATAATACTCTTTCTTCTCTTTGGAGATATAATTTTTCTCGGAACAATTCTTGAAACATTTCTCCATTACCAGCTCTATGCTCTCAAATATTTGGTAGCTTTTATCGATTCTCTACCCTATTCTACTCTACATTTTTAAAACAAAGACCTATA
>JALNVJ010000126.1 GCA_023227645.1 Bacteroidales bacterium
TAGGGTAGTGAGACGTATTTATTCCCACATTTAACCATAAGGATTGCAGTTTCTTTTTCTTTATCTAAACTAAAAGGAAAGCGATAGACCTTCCTTTTAGTTGTATTTTCAAAGTCAAAAATAAACTCTGATGCATCCTTTAGTTCAATCATTAGTTTTTAGATTTTGAAAGGGTGTTTCACTAAAGAAAGTCTGCAAAGTGGGTGATAGTCTCCAACTAGTCCAATTGCTTGTGAGTTTCTTATACCGTGAACAATTTCAATGCAAGGTCTTGAATCTTCAAGTCCAAAGCCTTTATTATCTAATATTTTCTTATAACTATCGGTGTGAAGTTCTGTAAATCCTTCACTAAATTCTATTTCTGAGCCTTCCATTTCAATTTTCCTATATGTCCTCTTGCCAGCTATTACGGCTTCTTGTGGAAGTGTGTCTGGATTAATGCTAAGGAAGTATCTTACTCTTGCTCTCTTAAACCTTAAATATCCCCCAACTCTGTCGTGTTGTGCTATATGAACAATGTTTTCTTCAACTGGTCCAAATATCCAAGATAACATATCGTAGAAATGAATTCCTATATTTGTGGCAACGCCTCCCGACTTTTCCATAAAGCCTTTCCAAGAGGCATAATACCAAGTTCCTCTTGAGGTTATATAGGTTAAGTCGACGTCATATATCTTATCTTTCGGGCCTTCTTCAATTTGTTTTTTCCAATCAATTATTGCTTTATGAAGTCTTAGCTGAAGAATTGTGTTAACCTTTTTTCCTGTTTCCTTTTCCATTACTGTAAGGGCATCGATGTTCCAAGGGTTTAGAACAAGTGGCTTTTCGCAAATTACATCTGCGCCTGCACGAAGTCCAAATCTAATATGGGAATCGTGAAGGTAGTTTGGAGTACATACAGTTAAAAAATCTAGTTTTCTTTCTGTATGTTTGATTTTTTCAACATATCTATCAAAACGTTCAAATTCTGTATAGAAAGAGCAGTTTGGGAAATAACTATCCATTATTCCAACTGTGTCAGACTTATCAAGAGCAACTATTAGATTATTGTTTGTGTCTTTAATAGCTCTTAGATGACGTGGTGCAATATATCCTGCAACCCCAATTAGACCAAAGTTTTTCATATTATTATTTTATTCTAGTAACTTTTTCGTTTTCTATTTTATATTCATGATTTGCTTCAGGACAAATAGCAATTCCTTCTTCATTAAAATTAAGTCTATGTCCGTATTCGCTCATCCAACCTATATGTTTGGCTGGATTTCCAACAACGAGTGCGTAATCGGGAATTGTTTTTGTTACAACTGCTCCTGCCCCAATAAAAGCATATTTACCTATATTATGACCACAAACAATTGTTGAGTTTGCCCCAATCGATGCTCCTTGTCCAACTATTGTTTTAGCGTATTGATCTTTTCTGTTTACAGCTGAGCGAGGGTTTATTATATTTGTAAAAACGCAAGAAGGCCCCAAAAAAACATCATCCTCACAAATAACTCCTGTGTAGATTGAAACATTGTTTTGGACCTTCACATTATTACCTAAAATTACTTCAGGAGAAACCACAACATTTTGTCCAATATTACATTTTTCTCCAAGTCTAGCTCCTATCATTATATGAGAGAAATGCCAAATTTTTGTTCCTAAGCCAATGCTACAACCTTCATCTATTATTGCGGTTGGGTGTGCGAAATATTCCATAACATTAAAGTATTATATATTCAAAAAACTTATTTGCTTGAGTGCAAAGATAAAAATAATATCAAATAGTTTTTATCTACTTTAAAATAATGCTTAACTTTGCAACTTAGATTTTGATAAAATAATGAGAAACTTTACTAAAAATATATTAAAACATTCCTTATACACTTACTTTTTATGTTGTTTTCTTGTTATATCAAATAATATAAATGCTCAAACAAATAATTCAAATAGTAAGCCAAATATTGTTTTTGAAAAAACTTCACATGATTATGGCGTGATTTTTGCAGGAGATAATGGAGAAGTAGTATTTAAGTTTAAGAATGAGGGTAAGAGTCCTTTGATTATTAACAATGTTGTTGCATCGTGTGGTTGTACAAGCCCAAAATGGTCAAAAGATCCAGTTATGCCCCAGCAAAGTGGAGAAATTAAAATTACATATAACACAAATATTATTTCAGATATAAAAAGAAGTATTACTGTATCGACCAACGATCTCGACAAACCTCGGATTGTTCTTATACTTACAGGAAAGGTAATTAGAAGAGAACATTAATAATTTAAAAAAAGTAATATGAAAAAATTAGTTTTATCATTACTCCTAGTTTTTGGAGTAACATTTGGAGTCATCGCTCAAAACAATAAAGCAGCTGCACAAGCAAGCAAACCATCAGGCACACAAGCAGAAATATCATTTGAAAAATTAGAACACGATTATGGTGATGTTCAGCGAAATGGAAATGGAGAAACGATATTTACATATAAAAATACAGGAAAAACTCCATTAATTCTTTCTAATGTTCGTTCATCTTGTGGATGTACAGTTCCTGCTTGGTCAAGAGAACCATTGATGCCAGGACAAAGCGCAGGTATAAGAGTTAAATACAATACTGCTAATCCTGGGCCTATCAACAAGTCAGTTACTGTAGAATCAAATGCAAGTAATAATAGAGTAGTCCTTAGAATTAAAGGAAAGGTTTTAAATAGCCCTACAAATTAATTGAAATATAATAGATAATTACAAAACGAAAATTGTTATGCCAAAAATATCTAAAAAAGGTAAGTCTTTACCTGCTTCAGCAATTAGAAAACTAGTACCTTATGCTGATGCAGCAAAAGAAAGAGGTATAAAGGTTCATCATTTGAATATCGGACAACCAGATATTTTAACTCCAAATGGAGCTATTGATGCAATGAAAAATGCTGATATGTCAATTGTTGAATACACTAATTCAGCTGGTAATCTTTCCTATAGAAAGAAATTAGCGGGCTATTACCAAAAAAACCATATTGATGTTACAGAAAACGACATCATAGTTACAAATGGTGGATCAGAGGCTCTTCAATTTGCTTTCTCGGCTTGTTTGAACCCAGGAGAAGAAATCCTTATCCCAGAACCATACTACACAAATTATAATTCATTTGCGATTCAAGCAGATGCAATTATTAAAACAATTCCATCTTATATTGAAAATGGATTTGCACTTCCTCCAATTGAAGATTTTGAAAAAGCTATAACTTCAAAAACAAGGGCAATTATGGTTTGTAACCCAAATAACCCTACAGGATATCTTTATTCACAAGAAGAGCTTAATGTATTAGGTGAATTAGCAAAAAAATATGATTTATATTTATTTGCAGATGAGGTTTACAGAGAGTTTTGCTATGATGGAGTTGAGCACCATTCAGTAATGAACCTTAAAGGTTTAGAAGAAAATGTGGTATTAATTGACTCTGTTTCAAAACGCTATAGTGCTTGTGGAGCAAGAGTTGGTTGCATAGTAAGTAAAAACAAAGAATTAATGGGTGCAGCAATGCGTATGGCTCAAGCAAGACTTTGTCCTCCTTTCTTTGGGCAAATTTTTTCAGAAGCAGCTATTGATACTCCAGATTCTTATTTTACAGAAGTAAATGCAGAATACGATAAACGTAGGCATGTATTAGTGGAAGCAATCAATGCAATCCCTGGATGTTATTGCCCAATGCCTAAAGGAGCTTTCTACTCAATGATTCAAATGCCTATTGACGATAGTGATAAATTCTGCCAATGGTTATTAGAAGATTTTAACTATAAAGGAGAAACAGTTATGTTAGCACCTGCAACAGGATTCTATTCAGACCCTGAAAAAGGAAGAAAACAAGCTCGTATAACTTATTGCTTAAAGATAGAAGATATTAAAGCAGCAGCAATATGTCTTGAAGAAGCATTAAAGGTTTACCCTGGAAGAATAAAATAAGAAAGAACCCTTTATTAATATAAAATGCCATTCATTAATTTGAATGGCATTTTTGTTTTTTGGGATATCTTATTCTATTAGAATAAGTCAATTTAGAATAATCCAATTATATTTCCGTCATCATCTATATCAATATTTTCTGATGAAGGAATTGTTGGTAGTCCAGGCATCAACATTATCTCTCCAGAGATTGGAATAATAAATCCTGCACCTGATGAAAGCTCAACCGCTCTTACTTTAAAGGTAAAACCCTTTGGATTTCCCCTAAGACTTGGATCGTCAGAAATTGATTTCTGTGTCTTGGCAATACATATAGGTAGGTTTGAAAATCCTAACTCATTAATCTTTTTTATATCTGAGGATGCTTTTGAAGAAAACTCAACCTTCATTGCCCCATAAAGTTTTTGAGCAATTTGAGTAACTTTATCTTCTATTGAATCTTCTTTATCGTAAATAAACTTAATATCATTCTTCACTTGAACAATTTTTTCAACTTCTTTTGCAAGTTCAATTGCTCCTTCTCCTCCCTTTGCCCAAACCTCGCAAGTATAAGCTTTTGTTCCTAAGTTTTCACAAGTTTTCTTCACAAAGTCAATCTCTTCTTGAGAATCATCCACAAACTTATTAATAGCAATAA
>JALNVJ010000127.1 GCA_023227645.1 Bacteroidales bacterium
CGGTTTTGAGAGAGTTAATTTATTCTCTTGGTCCAATACAGCGAAAGAACTCATTCAACTTTATAATAAAATTCCAACCAAATAAAATATTAGTATTTATTGAAATGATAAAATTATTCTTATATTTGCAAATTAACTTTTAATTTTAATGAATATTCAATCTTTTTTATTACTATTCAACTTAAGAGTTATCCATAATATATAAATTTAAGATAATATGGAAATAAACAATTCTGATTATAAAATTTTAATAGTTGACGATGTTAGAGCTAATGTAATGCTTCTAAAGGCGTTGGTTAGGAAAAACAACTACCAAGTGCTTGAAGCAAGCGATGGAAAACAAGCATTAGATCTTTTTGAAGAACATCATCCTGATTTAATTCTCCTAGATATTATGATGCCCATCTTAAATGGCTATCAAGTTATGGAAAAAATTAGAAAAGGAACTACTAATCCTGATATAGCAATTATTCTAATTACAGCCTTAGACAATAAGGAGGATATTGTTAAAGGGTTTTATGCAGGTGCAAATGATTATATCTCCAAACCTTTCAATAATGAAGAATTAGAAGCAAGAGTCAAACATCAAATATATCTTACTGCTGCAAAAAAAGAAATAGAGCAAAAAACTATAGATTTAATTGCTGCTATCAAAAATAGAGATAAATTATATTCAGTTATTGCTCATGACTTACGCTCTCCTTTGAGTAGTGTAAAAATGATTCTCTCACTACTTGTTTCTGAACTTGATGAAACAAGCATTAATAATGAATTATATGATTTACTTAACGAAGCAAATCGAACAACTGAAAATATATTTATTCTCTTAGATAATTTACTAAAGTGGACAAAGAGTCAAATAGGAAGGTTAAATATTTGCCCCCAAAAAATTAATATTGTAAATATCATTCATGGCTTGATAGAACTTTATGGACTAATGTCACAAAATAAAAGAATAAATATCAGGATAGCCTCTAAAATTGAAAATTTAGAAATAATATCAGATCCAGATATTATTAAAACAATTATAAGAAACCTACTTTCTAATGCAATGAAATTTAGTTATTCTGATAGTGAAGTGGTGTTTGATATTGAAGAAATTGAAAAGTGCGTAATTATTAGCGTGGAAGATTTTGGTTGTGGAATACCAGAAGAAAACAAAGCAAATATCTTAAACGACAAAGAAATGGGCTATGCTTCTTTTGGTACTAATAATGAAGAAGGAAGCGGATTAGGACTTAGTCTTTGTACGGAATTTACCCAAAAAATTGGAGGAAAAATTTGGTTTGAATCTGAACAAGATAAAGGTTCAAAATTCTTTGTCTGTTTTCCAAAAGTCTACGTTGATAATGAAACAACTCAATAGATTCTTCTCTTTTTCCTTATTTTTAATAGATTAGATTTGTGGAATTTGCATTTGTTTTGTATCTTTGCAGACTATTTTAAATTGTACAAACTAGTATAACAAATGAATAATAACATGATAAATATAACTCTGCCTGATAATTCTGTGAAACAATTCTCTGAATCTGTTAATGCTATTGATATAGCAAAGAGTATTAGTGAAGGATTGGCACGCAACGTTCTTTCCGCAACTGTTAATGGAGAAGTTTGGGATGCTAATCGTCCTATTAATACAGACAGCTCAATTAAACTTAATACTTGGAACGACAGAGAAGGAAAAGATACTTTTTGGCATACTTCTGCCCATCTTTTAGCTTCTGCAATTTCTGAATTATTTCCTAATGCTAAATTTGGTATTGGACCTGAAATAGAAAATGGTTTCTATTATGATATTGATTTTGGTGATAATCAAATTACACCAGAAGATTTTCCAAAGATAGAAGAGAAGATGAGAGAATTGGTTAAGGCTGAAACAAAAATCATTAGAAAAGATATTTCTAAAGCTGATGCCATAAAAATGTTTTCCGACAAAGGAGAAAATTATAAAGTTGAATTAATTAATGAATTAGAAGACGGAACAATAACTATTTACGAAAGTGGTAAATTTACCGATCTTTGTCGCGGACCTCACTTATTAGACTTTTCTCCTATTAAGGCCTTAAAAATACTTACTCTAGCAGGAGCATATTGGAGAGGAGATGAAAAACGCAAACAATTAACAAGAATCTACGCAATAACTTTTCCTAAGAAGAAAGAACTTGATGAATACCTAAACTTTTTGGAAGAAGCTAAGAAAAGAGACCATAGAAAACTTGGAAAAGAATTAGAATTATTTATGTTCTCAGATAAGGTTGGTCAAGGACTACCTATTTGGTTACCAAAGGGAGCAATGTTGAGAGAAAGACTTGAAAACTTCTTAAAAAAGGTTCAAAAAGAATATGGATACCTACAAGTTATTACTCCACATATTGGGGATGTTAAATTGTATAAAACATCGGGGCACTTTCAAAAATATGGTGCAGATTCATTCCGCACAATAACAACTCCAAATGAAGGAGAAGAGTATTTCCTAAAACCAATGAACTGCCCTCATCATGCTGAGATATACAAAAACAAACCTCATTCATATAAAGACCTACCATATAGGATTGCTGAATTTGGAACAGTTTACCGTTATGAACAAAGTGGAGAATTACATGGATTAACAAGAGTACGTTCATTTACTCAAGATGATGCACATATTTTTTGTACTCCAGAACAACTAAAAGAAGAATTTTGTAAGGTAATAGATATTGTATTATATATATTCAAGACTCTTAAATTTGAAAACTTTACCGCTCAAATATCTCTTCGAGATCCAAGTAATACAGAAAAGTATATTGGTTCTGATGAAATTTGGGAACAAGCAGAAAATGCTATTATCGAAGCTTCTCAAGAAAGAGGACTT
Source organism: Bacteroidales bacterium (assembly GCA_023227645.1). Taxonomy (GTDB): domain Bacteria; phylum Bacteroidota; class Bacteroidia; order Bacteroidales; family P3; genus UBA10566. Next base: position 2,852 of record JALNVJ010000127.1, read on the forward strand.
AAAACAACAACAGTAATTGGAGAAGCTGCATTCTACGGACCTAAGCTTGACTTTATGGTTAGAGATGCAATTGGCAGAAAATGGCAGTTAGGTACAATTCAAGTTGATTATAACTTACCTGAGCGTTTTGAGTTAGAATATACTGGACAAGACAATCAAAAGCATAGACCAATCATGATTCATAGAGCTCCATTTGGTTCTATGGAAAGATTTGTTGCAGTATTAATTGAACATACAGGAGGCAAATTTCCTCTTTGGCTAACCCCTGAACAATTTATTATTTTACCAATTAGCGAAAAATATGAAATATATTCGAAAAAAGTATTATCTTTGCTCGCTAATTACGACCTAAGAGGGACCATTGATGAAAGAAATGAGAAGACAGGGAAAAAGATTAGAGATGCTGAATTAGCAAAAATACCATTTATGCTAATTGTTGGAGAAAATGAGGAAGGTAAAGGGACAGTATCAGTTAGAAGACATGGAGAAGGTGACCTTGGAGCAATGACAATTGAAGACTTTGCAAAAATGGTTGACCAGGAAGTAGAAAAAGAACTAAAATAATTACATTAATAAAATATATTACATAACTAAATTTGGGAGGAATTAATTATAGCAACAAGAGTTCAATTTAGCAAAAGATTACCAATAAGAAAAGAAGAACAACACAAAATTAACGATAAAATAATTGCACCTGTTGTTCGAGTGGTTGGTGAAAACATAGAAGCAGGTATTTTTAATATTAAAGATGCCATTAAACTTGCAGATAATTTAGGTTTGGATCTAGTGGAAATATCTCCATCAGCCAATCCTCCAGTTTGTAGAATAATTGACTATCAAAAATTCCTTTACGAACAAAAGAAGAAGCAAAAGGAAATGAAAGCCAAAGGCACTAAGATTGTTGTTAAGGAAATTCGTTTAGGACCTCAAATCGACGAACATGACTTTAACTTCAAGTTGAAACATGCTATTCGTTTTTTACAAGATGGAAATAAAGTAAAAGTTGATGTATTATTTAGAGGAAGAACAATAATTTACAAAGACCAAGGTGAAAGGCAATTATTAAAATTTGCAGAAGCTTTATTTGAATACGGAAAACCAGAGATGCTACCAAAGCTTGAAGGAAAACGTATGATGATGATTATTGCTCCAAAGAAATAAAAAAATACTACTTGTGAAAGTAGACATTAATAATAACATAATTAAAAAAAAGGACGTAAGATGCCAAAAATGAAAACTAAATCCAGTGCAAAAAAGCGTTTCACGCTAACTGGAACAGGCAAAATTAAAAGAAAGCATGCGTACCATAGTCATATTCTAACAAAGAAGACGACTAAACAAAAGAGGAATCTAACACATACAGGTACTGTAAGTGTAGCAGATAGCCCACGTATCATCGGAATGCTAGGAAAATAAATTATTGCCATAGCAGGAGTTATTAACCATTGTAATTAGCCAAAAGATTCTTTCTTAATTGAGAGGACGCTAATACAAAAAAAAATTAGAAAATTATGCCAAGATCAGTAAATGCCGTTGCTTCAAGAGCACGCAGAAAAAAAATCCTAAAACGCACAAAAGGCTTTTGGGGAAGAGGTAAGAATGTTTGGACCGTTGCGAAAAACAAATGGGAAAAAGGACAACAATACGCTTACCGCGATAGAAAAGTTAAAAAAAGAGAGTTCCGTGCATTATGGATAAACCGTATTAATGCAGCTTGTCGTC
>JALNVJ010000128.1 GCA_023227645.1 Bacteroidales bacterium
GAACACATTGCAAAATAGCACAAGTTATTGCTCCCATACCAGATGCAGTTACCCATGCAGACTCAGTTCCTTCCATAGCCGCTAAAGCCTTACAAAGAGACATATTTGAAGGGTTCCAATGTCGTGAATACAAGTAGTATCCCTCAACATCACCTGTGAAAGTATCTGTCATTGTTTGTCCTTTAGGGAAGCAAAAAGTTGCAGAGTCATTGATATTTGGATTAATACCTCTTTCTGGAGATATTTCAGCAACAGAATTAATTGCCATTGCTGGATCGAATTTTTTATTCATCATAATAATTATATTTTTAACAGTTCATTGCACCACAAACGCTTATAACTTGACCACTAACATAGCTTGAAAGGTCACTTCCTAAGAAAACACAAACCTTTGCAACCTCATCAGGAGTACCTCCACGGCGAAGAGGGATTTTCTTTTCCCAATCCTTGCGAACATCATCAGGTAATTGAGCTGTCATATCAGTGATTATAAAACCAGGAGCCACAGCATTACATCGAATATTACGTGAACCAAGTTCTTGAGCAATACTTTTAGTAAAACCAATTATCCCTGCCTTAGAAGCAGAATAATTAGACTGTCCTGCATTACCACTAACACCAACAACAGAACTCATATTTACAATTGAGCCACTGCGTTGTTTAAGCATAATCTTTTGACATGCATGAGTTAGATTGAAAACACTTTTAAGATTAACATCCATAATTAAATCCCAATCCTTTTCAGCCATTCTCATTAATAAGTTGTCTCGAGTAATACCAGCATTATTAACTAATATATCGATCCTTCCAAACTCATTTGCAACAGCCTCAACCAATTTAGCACTATCTTCAAAAGATGCAGCATTAGAAGCAAAACCTACTGCCTTAACTCCTAAAGCAAGTAATTCTTTTTCGCATAACTCCATATTCTCATCTCTCTTTATATCTGTGAAAGCTACATTACAACCCTCTTGAGCATAACGAATAGCAATTGCTTTGCCAATTCCACGAGATGCACCAGTAATAAGAGCAACTTTACCTTGAAGTAATTTCATATTTAAATCTTTTTAAAGTTATAAGTTGCAAAAATACTAAAATATTCAATCTCAAACCAAAAAATACTAATAAAATTATCAATTCTTAGTTTAATTGTTTGTATCAATGAGATAATTTCAATCGATTATTTTTTCAATTTATTCCTAAAACATTTTAAAATATAGTTAGGTTGTTCATTTTTTGTATCTTTGCAAATTGGATAATTCGTTTATTTATTAACTAATTAAGAAACAATGAGTTTTAAAATCATAGTTTTAGCGAAGCAAGTTCCCGACACAAGAAATGTAGGGAAAGATGCTATGAAGGAAGATGGCACCGTTAATCGTGCTGCTTTGCCTGCTATTTTTAATCCAGAGGACTTGAATGCCTTAGAGATGGCATTACATATTAAGGATAATATTAAAGATTCAACAATTACAATTATTACTATGGGACCATCTCGTGCTGCTGAAATAGTACGTGAGGCAATGTATCGTGGTGCAGATAATGGAGTTGTGGTTTCAGACCGTAAGGTTGCTGGCTCCGACACCTTAGCTACTTCTTACACTATTGCTCAAGCAGTAAAGAAATTAGGCAAGTTTGATTTAGTTATTGCTGGTCGTCAAGCTATTGATGGCGACACCGCTCAGGTTGGACCTCAAACGGCTGAAAAGCTTGAATGCCCTCAGATAACCTATGCCGAAGAGGTAATTATGGTTAATGAAGATAAGATTCAAATCAAACGCCGCCTTGAAAATGGTATTGAAATTGTTGAAAGTAAATATCCTTGCTTAATAACTGTTCATGGATCCGCAAAAGAATGTCGTGCTCGACATGCTAAGTACTTAATGAAATTCAAAAAAGCAAAAAGCAATTCCGAACTTCAAGAACTTGGACAAGATTATTCAGCAATTTGGAACGAAAAACCATATCTTAAGATTGAAGAATGGTCGGCTGCAGATATTATGGCAGAAGATAGCCGTCTTGGTCTTACCGGTTCTCCAACTAAGGTAAAGAAAATTGAAAACGTAGTATTAACACAAAAAGAAAGTAAGATTCTTACCCCTAACGATGAAGATATAAATAACTTGATGAAAGAGCTTATTTCTTCACATATCTTAGGTTAATTCTTTTATAAACAAGAAAAGGGAAAAAAATATGAATAATATATTTGTATATTGTGAGGTTACAGAGGAAAAATTAATTGCCGATGTAAGCTTAGAGCTTGTTTCTAAAGGTAGAAAGCTTGCTAATGAATTAGATGTTAAATTGGAAGTTATTGTTTGTGGTGATGGAATTAAAGATATTGAAGGCATCCTTTATCCTTATGGAGTTGATGTAATTAACTACGCAAAAGATAGCCGTCTTTTCCCATACCAAACCCTTCCTCACTTCTCTATAGTTACTAAACTCTTCCAAGAAAAGAAACCAGAAATAGCATTATTTGGAGCAACATCTGTTGGACGCGACTTAGCTCCTCGAATTGCATCTTTCCTTCGAACTGGTCTTACTGCAGACTGTACAACATTGGAAATCGGTAACCATACTGAGAACAAAACAGGTAAAGAATATAAAAATCTTCTATACCAAATACGTCCAGCTTTTGGAGGAAACATCATAGCAACCATTATCAACCCTGACTGCAGACCACAAATGGCAACAGTTCGTGAAGGGGTAATGAAGAAAGAAATTGTTAGTGCAAAATATAAAGGAGTTATTAACTTCTTGAAAGTTGAAGACTATACTAAGAATGATGATTTCTGTCTAAAGATAATAGAACGTCATATAGAAGAACAAAAAATAAATATAAAAGGAGCTCAAATCATCGTATGTGGTGGTTACGGAATGGGTTCAAAAGAAAACTTCAAACTTGTTCATGAACTAGCAGATGTTATTCAAGGAGAAGTTGGAGGAACACGTGCTGCTTCTGATGCCGGAATGACTGAACATGATAGACAGATTGGTCAAACAGGAGTAACTGTTCGTCCTAAGCTTTACATTGCATGTGGAGTTTCAGGAGCTGTTCAACACAGAGTAGGCATGCAAGACTCATCTAAGATAATTTCAATCAATACTGACCCTAATGCTCCAATTAATAAGATTGCGGACTACACAATTATTGGAGATGTTTTGGAAGTATTGCCAAAGATGATAAAGTATTATAAAGCTAATACTAAGTAATGATTAGTAACTAACGCAAGTTCGGTTATTAAAGTAATAAAGACAATTAAAAATTAATTATATGGCTAATTTTTTTAATGATAATGAAAGCTTATCGTTCCATCTTAATCATGAAATGATGAAAGATATTGTAAAATTAAAGGAACGTAATTATGCTGATTATGGAAAATACGATTATGCTCCTTCCGATTTTGAAGATGCACTCGATAGCTACGAAAAGACTTTAGAGATAGTTGGTGAAATATCAGGCGATATACTTTTTGAAAATGCAGAAAGTGTTGACCACGATGGACCAACCATTGTTGATAATGCAGTAGTTTATGCAAAAGGAACTCAACAAAACCATGAAGCTCTTCGTGATGCAGGACTTTACGGGATGAGCCTTCCTCGTGAATTTGGTGGTTTAAACTTCTCTTATGTTCCTTATGTTATGGCAGCTGAAATAGTATCTCGTGGAGACTGTGGATTTGCTAACATTTGGGGGCTTCAAGACTGTGCAGAAACCATTTACGAATATGCTTCAAAAGAAATAAAAGACGAGTTTCTTCCTAAAATAAACCAAGGCTTTACTTGCTCAATGGACTTAACTGAGCCAGATGCTGGTTCTGACCTACAAGCAGTTCAACTTAAAGCAACTTGGGATGAAAAAGGAAATTGTTGGAGATTGAACGGGGTTAAACGTTTCATTACTAATGGTGATGCAGACATTAAACTTGTTCTTGCCCGTTCTGAAGAAGGTACAACAGATGGTCGTGGTCTATCATATTTTGTTTATGACAGAAAACATAGAGCAATAACTATTCGCCGTATTGAAAACAAAATGGGGATTAAAGGCTCACCAACAGGAGAATTAGTTTTCAATAATGCACCAGCACAACTTGTTGGAGATAGAAAACTAGGACTTATCAAATATGTTATGTCACTAATGAATGGTGCACGTTTGGGAGTTGGAGCTCAATCAGTGGGTCTATCAGAAGCAGCTTATAGAGAAGCTTTCAAATATGCTCAAGAAAGAGAACAATTCGGAAAGCCAGTCCTAAACTTCCCTGGAGTTTATGAAATGCTTGCAAACATGAGAGCTAAGACAGATGCAAGTCGTACCCTACTTTATGAAACTGCTCGTTATATTGATTTCTACAAATCGTATGAAGCAATTTCAAAAGAACGTCAACTTCTTCCAGAAGAAAAACAAACCCTTAAGAAATTCCAACGTATTGCAGATATCCTAACCCCTATTCTTAAATTATTCACATCAGAATATGCTAACCAAATAACCTACGACGCAATCCAAGTTCATGGTGGCTCAGGCTTTATGAAAGATTA
>JALNVJ010000129.1 GCA_023227645.1 Bacteroidales bacterium
ATAACCCTACACTTTTCTGGGACTAGGGCTTGAAGCCTATTGGTTGGAGTAAGTTCATAGCCTCTGTGGTCAAATATTGTTTTGATATTAGCTAAGACTTCGTTGTTTTCAGTCATCTCAGAATTGAAAAGTTTGGCTAAGGTGTATTTTGTAATATCGTCCTTAGTTGGTCCTAATCCTCCGGTTATTATTACAGAGTCGGAGTTTTCTAAGGCTTTTTTAACCGAGTCTTCAATTTCAAATGCATCATCGGCAATGGTTGTTATTCTATTTACATTAAATCCAACCTTATTTAGTTCTTTAGCCATAAATGAGGCGTTGGTATTAACAACCTGTCCAATTAGTAATTCATCACCAATATTAATTATTTCTATATTCATAGTTCATTTTAAATTATTTTTTCTCTAAAAATAATACTCCATTATTTCATTTAAAAAAGCATATAAGAGATATGCAAAGTTAATTATTTCATTCTTTATTTTCACCTTTTATCAAGAAAATAGAATATTAGGAAAGTAATTCTACTAATTTTCGTACCTTTGTCCACAAATTGAATCAATTATAAAAGATAATCCTTAAAAGAAAATGTATAGTACTATTCCTGAACAATATTTATTGAATCATATCAAATTAGCTCTGGAAGAGGATATTAGAGACGGAGATCATTCTTCTTTGGCTTGCATTTCTAAGTCCACAACCGACAAGGCTAAGCTTATTGCTAAGCAAGAAGGTATAATTTGTGGTATTGAAATTGCTAAAAGGGTATATTCCTTAGTTGATAAGGATATTATATTTACTCCACTAATGAATGATGGAGATAGGATAAGGAAAGGAGATATTGTTTTTAAGGTTGAGGGTCCTGCAATAGGGATTCTTACCGCTGAAAGGACAGCATTGAATTATATGCAAAGACTTTCTGGAATAGCCACTGCGACTAATGACTATCTTGAGATAATTAAATCAACCTCTGCTAAATTGTTAGATACAAGGAAAACAACTCCTTCTATGCGTTTGTTTGAGAAATATGCTGTTAAAATTGGTGGTGGACATAATCATAGGATAGGTCTATATGATATGATTATGTTAAAGGATAATCATATTGATTTTGCAGGAGGTATAGAAGAGGCAATAAATAAGACTCATCATTACCTGAGAGAAAATAATAAGACCTTGAAGATAGAGATTGAGGTAAGATCGATGGAAGAATTGGAAAAGGTTCTGGAAATTGGACAAGTTGATAGGATAATGTTAGATAATTTTACTCCTAAGCAAACTCTAGAGGCAGTTCAGAGAATTGGAAGAAGATATGAAACAGAGAGTTCTGGAGGAATTAATAAGGAAACAATACTGAGCTACGCAAAAACTGGCGTTGACTATATTTCTGTTGGAAGTTTAACTCATCAAATACTATCCTTAGACCTAAGTTTGGTTGCAGATCGTTAATCAAACGATAAAATAATTCTATATAAAATAAAAGGGAGAAATTAGTGGCTAAGAAGAGCGAGAAATATATAAGGAAGTTTTTGTATTGGCGATATGTACGTAATACTATTCATATGTCGAGGTTGATTGTGCTACCAGGTTTTCAGGGAGTGCCAATTTTTGATGTACTGTCTTTCTTTTTTAGTGGTTTAGCCAAAGGATTTGTAAATCAAAGAGCCGCTGCCCTAGCTTATCATTTTGTTTTAGCAATATTCCCTCTACTACTTTTCTTTTTCACTCTTATTCCCTATATACCAATAGACTCATTCTATGTTCAATTAATTGAGCTCCTTGAATTAATTGTTCCAAATGCAATTTCAGACAAGGCCATAGATACAATAAATGAGATATTTTTAAAAAAACACCAAGGATTAATGTCAATAGGGTTTATTGCCTCTCTCTATGTTGCTTCCAATGGGGTATATGCAATGATAACTTCATTTAATAGGACTACACATGTGTCAAAAAGGAGAAAATGGTATAAGAATAGATTAATAAGTATAGGCTTAGTGTTTGCAATAGGCTTAGTTGTATTATTATCCTTTGTCCTAATTATTGGATCAGAAACCTTTTTTGGCTTTCTTCTAAGAAACGGATTAATAGAAAAAGGTTTTATGGTATTTCTCCTCCAAACTGCAAAATGGATATTATTAATTGCTTTGGTATATATAATGTTCGTTGTAATATACTATTATACCCCAAGCGAGAAGTCAAATTTTAAGTTCTTTTCAGCAGGGGCAACCTTAGCAACAATACTTTTCCTTCTCTCAGTTTATGGATTTAATTTCTATATCACACATTTTTCCAGATATAATGCGTTATATGGATCAATAGGAGCCTTAATCATATTCTTTTTATGGTTCTACTTAGTTTCATTTATATTAATAATTGGATTTGAACTTAATGCAAGTATAGCCCATGCAGTATCGGAGGGTTATAAAATTGAAAGGAATGAAGAAGATGACGACGATGAAACACCTCTTCATATAAGTCGTACGGGGAGCAATAAATCATCTTATAGGAGGTGGAAAAAGATAATCAAGATGAATAAGATAAATTTAAGAATAGATAATAAAACAGATAATAAATAAATAGTATGGGAAAAATAGTAGCTATAGTTGGAAGACCCAATGTTGGTAAATCAACCCTTTTTAATCGTTTGATAGAATCAAGAGAAGCCATAATTCATGAAAGTTCAGGTGTAACACGTGACCGTAATTATGGGAAAAGTAATTGGAATGGAAAAGAATTTTCTGTTATTGACACAGGAGGTTATATTATGGGGAGCGATGATGCTTTTGAGGGAGAAATTCGTAAACAAGTATCTTTGGCAATTGAAGAAGCTGATTCAATAATTTTTATGGTTGATGTCAAGGAAGGCCTAACTCCAATGGATGAGGACGTTGCTGATATGCTAAGAAGAACGGATAAGAAGGTTGTTCTTGTAGCCAATAAGGTGGATAACACAAAAAGGGCTTACGATGATGCTGTATTCTATTCTTTAGGACTTGGAGATATATTCGGTATTTCTGCAATAAATGGATCAGGGACAGGTGATCTGCTTGATGAGGTAGTTAGAGATTTTGAAATTGAGGACCAAGAGGATATTGAATTAGGATTACCAAAAATAACAGTTGTTGGAAGGCCTAATGTTGGTAAGAGTTCGTTAATTAATGCCCTAATTGGTCAGGATAGGAATATTGTAACTAATGTTTCGGGAACCACTCGCGATTCATTAGACACTCGATACAATATGTTTGGATTTGATTTTGTTATTGTTGACACTGCAGGAGTTAGAAAGAAAGGAAAGGTATCTGAGGATATTGAATTCTATTCCGTAATGCGTTCAATAAGATCAATTGAATCTAGTGATATTTGTATTCTAATGTTAGATGCATCTGAAGGTATAGAGTCTCAAGATATTAACCTGTTTAGTCTGATTGAAAGAAACCATAAGGGAGTAGTTATTGTTGTTAATAAGTGGGATTTAATTGAAAAAGATACAAATACTTCAAAAGAATTTGAAGAGAAGATAAGAAGGAAGATAGCTCCATTTAATGATGTGCCAATTATTTTTACCTCTGTAATCAATAAACAGAGAATCTTTAAAGTTCTTGAAACAGCTAAACAAGTATATGAAAATAGAACTCGAAGGATAACTACCTCTAAATTGAATGAAGAGATTCTACCAATTGTAAAAGAACAAAATCCACCTCCTGCTTATAAAGGCAAGATGGTAAAGATTAAATATATTACACAACTTAAAACTCCTTATCCTCAATTTGTTTTCTATTGTAACTTACCACAATATGTTAGAGATTCTTATAAACGCTTTGTAGAAAATAGAATGCGTGATTTATATGACTTTAATGGAGTGCCAGTAGTTATTTATTTTAGGGAGAAATAAAATTTTGATTCATGTCTGTAAGATTAGATAAATGGCTTTGGTCAATACGACTATATAAAACCAGAGCCTTAGCTACCGATGCTTGTCGTTTAGGAAAGGTAACTCAAAAGGGGGTTATAGCCAAGGCTTCTAAGGACATTAAAGTAGGTGATGTATATGAGGTTAATATCGAACAACTTAAAAAACTGGTAGAGGTTAAGGAAATACTAAATAATCGTGTTGGGGCTAAGCTTGTAGAAAATTATATGATAGATCTTACTCCTAAGGAAGAATATGAAAGGATGGAGATAGCAAGAAAGTTTGCATTTGAGAAAAGAGATAGGGGAGTAGGCAGACCAACAAAGAAAGAAAGAAGAGATATTGAAACATTTAAAGACTAAATTAATTTAAATCTTTAATCTTGTAATTAATAGTCTGTTATAAGGGTTATCGATAAATTAATTGGAATAAAATAAAAGAATTACTTGATTTTCTTTGGTATCTATTAAAAAAGTAGTACTTTTGCAAAACCAAATAGGACGCGGGGTGGAGCAGTGGTAGCTCGTCGGGCTCATAACCCGAAGGTCATAGGTTCGATCCCTATCCCCGCAACAAAGGTTAATTATAATTGTTTTGAAAAGGATG
>JALNVJ010000130.1 GCA_023227645.1 Bacteroidales bacterium
ATAAGGTAAGTATAAGTGATTTTATCGCCAAAACATATGTGTTATGTCTTCGAGTTTGTTGTTTTTTATTTTATAGAGTCTTTGGTTTGTTGTTCTTGATTTAAGGCTTCCGAATTTTTCTTTGTATGCTCCTAGTTTAATGTATTGGAAGTTGGTTAGGCTTATGTCTTTGGGTAGTTCTTGTTTTCCTGAATACCATCCTGTTTTTATATTGGATTTGCTTTGTGTTAGTACATAATTTGCAAAGTAGTCTATTTCTTTGGGAGATGAATCACCTCCCATAAAACAAATGCAGGTTATGGATTCTTCGTATTTAGAGATAAGATGTAATAGAAAATCTTTTGTTAATTCTTTTCCTATATCTTCTCTTAGAAAAGGACTATGGCAGCCTTTACAGTTGTTGGGGCAATTTGATATGTTTATTGCAAGGGTTGTTTCGTTTGGTATTTCTTGAAATACTATATCGTAGTTTACGTATTTAAGCATGGGGGATTAGGGAGTTTAAAGGGTTTCTGTTTGGTTGTAATGTCTTTTTGCTGCTTCTTTCTGTCTTTCGAGTGAGAAATTGCTTATTCGTTTCATGTATCCAATAACACGTGTTAGATAATCTACGTCTTGGCTTTTACATTTTGGGCATTCTTTTAAATATCTTTTATCTATATGTCCACAAGTGTTGCAAATGGTGTTTGGTATGTTAAAGGTAAAGTAATTGCATCCTTCTTTTGCTGCTATTCGAAGTAATTGGCGGTATTGTATTTGGCTTAGATGTTCTTCTAAGTTTAAATGAAGGGCTGAACCTCCTGTTAGATGTTCTATATATTTCTTACCGTGAATTCTAAACTTGTCGATAATGTTTAATGAATTGTCTTCAACGGCGTAGAAATAACTATTATAACAGTCTCTTGGAACAAAATAACCATCTACTTTATCCCATTTTGCATGTTTTATTCCTACGTTCTCGGCTGGTATCATTTCACAGTTGAAAAGTATCTCTTTTGTTCTGTATTTTTTGTTGTATGTTTCTATTAATCCAAGAACATCTTGTACGAATTTTAGGTATTTGGGATTGTCTGTTATTTCTAAGCCCATAAATTCTGCTGCTTCAACCAATCCATTTACTCCTATTGTTAGATATTGTCGGCTCATATTTATATAACCAGCATCAAAAAGAGGTAACATTCCTTTGGCTTGCAAGAATTTTAGGTTTTCGTTGTATGATAGTTGAACCTTATGAACTAAATCTACTATTTCTTCTAAGAATGATAAATAGGGTTGATTTTTCTTTATTGATTCTTGTATGCAACGATTTAGATTTATTGTTAAAACGCTTTTTGAACCTGTGGAAACTCCGCCTGCTCCTAAGGTATAGCTAAATCCATTGTCTTGTATCTCATTTCTAAGTCGGCAACAACTGCTTAATGAGTCGGCGTTATCACTCATATAGGTAAAGAAAGAATGCCCTTGGCTATACATTTCTGATACAAAGTCGCCATATTCTTTATCCAAAATGTCTCCATCTTTTGAGAGTAGAGCCATTGTTTCAACTGGGAAGGTGAGAGGTGTTTTTGTGCGTTCTTTATTAAACCATTTCATAAAGTGTTTTTGTAAAAAGCTAAGCGATTCCCAATGCGGTTTGCTTCCATTAGGGAATATAAAGTTTTCAAACAAGCTTTCGAAATAGTATTTGTCGTAGTAGGCGAGGTTCCAAAATACAGCTTGAAAGTTTCTTGCTCCTGTTGGTTGGTTGATTGAATAGACTACTTGTTCGAAGCAGTCGGTTATGATTTTGCCTATTGTTCTTTTCTTTTTAGATAAATCAACTATCTCGTTTTCTCTTAAATAGTAATCCTCACCATATTCAAGCTCAATAAAATAATTCATATACATTAGAAATTCTGGTGTTGCACAGGCTCCACTTAACATACTTGAGGTCATAAAGACCATATTTATAAAGCCACCGCAAAATGATTTTAGATTGGTAGGGGCTGTGGAATGTCCTCCAATTGATGAGGTTCCACCAATTAGCCAAGGATACATTGTTATACTTGCACAATAGTTGGCTAAGCTTGTTTCGTCGTTTTTATATATAAAATGATTGTTCAGAAGGCTAATGTATTTGTCTGCAAGCTCTTTCCCATATCTTTCTTTTATAGTGTCGCATAATAGCCTTCGGTTGAGGCGAATAAAATTCGACTTAGGCAATTCACCAATTAGAGTTGCAATGTTTTTGTTTTCTACATTGGCATTTGAATCGTATTTGCTTCCTGTGGCAGGGTTTTTGGCATCGCAATAGTCAATTAAGAATTTTAGTTTATCTCTTGTTTCTCTATCTTCTGAGTGGCTTTGTCTGTAGAGCATATAAGATTTGGCAACTTTATAATACTTTTCAGCCATAAGAGCCGTTTCCACTTGGTTTTGAATTTCTTCAACACTTATACCATCTGTAATATTTAAGCGGCTGATTATATTTGTTATTATGTCTTCAGTTGCAAAGCTCCCAACAGATAGGAAGGCTTTAGATATTGCATTCTTGATTTTTTCAATTGAAAAAGTTGATTTTTTACCATCTCTTTTAATAATAAATAACTCTGATCTATTCATAATGTATTAAAATTGGGGGTAGCGATGTAAATGAAAATCTAATTTTAAACTAAAAAGATTCATTATTGAGCCTTTCATCCCGAAAGCTACCAATTAATTAATAAATAAGATGGCAGGTCTTCTGACTTGTTTCTGTTTTAATGCCTTCCCAACCTAAAAAAGTCAGTGGCAAAGAATATTAAAACATCATTATCTTTCGATAGAAACTTACAGCAGCGGGAACTGTTGCCGATTTTCACAGCATTCCCTTTTAATTTTTAAACGTGAAAGCACGTTATCAAAACCATTCTTGAGTGCAAAATTATGGGTTAATTATAGTTCTTGATTTGATATAGGGGATAAGTTTTCAACATGTGATGTTAATATTCTTGTAATCAATAAAGAAAAATGACAATATAATATATTACTTAGTCTGTGATTGATATATCTTGGTCTTTTATTTCCTCTTCTCAAAATGTTTAAGTAATTTTGCAACTTAAATTTTGTTTAATCAGATAAATAGATATATAAAATGACACAAAGAACATATAAGGCTGTAACGCCACAAGAGGCGGTTAAGGTGATTAAGTCGGGAGACCATATCCACCTTTCTTCCGTAGCTTCCACTCCTCAATGCTTGGTAGATGCTATGTGCGAGAGAGGTAGAAATAGAGAATTTCAAAATGTATATATTCACCACTTGCATACTGAGGGTGATGCTCCTTATGCAAATCAAGAGTTTGAAGGTGTTTTCCAACATGATGCTTTCTTTGTTGGGGGTAATGTTAGAAAAGGTGTTCAGGCTGGTTATGCTGACTATATTCCAGTTATGCTTTCTGAAACTCAAAAACTTTACAGAGAAAAATACTTGCCTGTTGATGTTGTAATGCTTCAGGTTTGTCCTCCAGATGCTCTTGGTTATGTTTCAATGGGAACTTCTGTTGATGCAACTTTGGCTGCAATTGAGATGGCTAAAACGGTTATTGCTGTTGTTAATCCATCTATGCCTCGTTCTTATGGGGATTCTTTGATTCCAATGTCGATGATTGATATCTTTGTTGAAGATGACTCTCCGCTTTTCCCTGCTCATTTTTCAGATCCTACTGCAGAGGAGATAATTATTGGAAAGTTTTGTGCCGAACTTATTGAAGATGGTGCTTGTTTGCAAATGGGTATTGGTGCTATTCCTAATGCTGTTTTGGCTCAACTTGGCAACCATAAAGATTTAGGTATACATACTGAAATGTTTGCTGACGGTGTTTTGCCGCTTGTTGAAAGTGGAGTTATTAATGGTAAGAATAAGAAGTTAGATAATGGTAAGATGATTTCTACTTTCTTGATGGGTTCAAAAAATGTTTATGACTTTATAGATAATAACCCAATGGTGGGGATGATGGACGTTGCTTATACTAATGATCCTTTTGTTATTGCCCAACAACCTAAGATGACTGCAATAAATTCTGCTTTGCAAATTGACCTAACTGGTCAGGTTTGTGCTGATAGTATTGGTTCAAAGTTTTATAGTGGTGTTGGTGGACAGGTAGATTTTATTTATGGTGCATCTCGTTCTGATAGAGGTAAAGCTATTATTGCAATGCCCTCTATGACTAAGAAAGGTGTTTCTAAGATTTCAAATATCCTAACTCCAGGTGCTGGTGTGGTTACATCAAGAAATCATATACATTGGTTTGTTACTGAGTTTGGAGCTATTAATCTTTATGGAAAGAGTCTACAAGAGAGAGCAAGATTATTAATTTCTGTTGCTCATCCTGATTATAGAGAAGAATTAGATAAGGCGGCTTTTGAACGTTATGGCTCACATTTCTATTTTTTGAAATAGGATGGGAAGAATAATGGCAATTGATTATGGGCATAAACGTGTTGG
>JALNVJ010000131.1 GCA_023227645.1 Bacteroidales bacterium
CTGCAATTGCTCTTGATATTCTTCCATTACCGTCATCAAAAGGATGAATAGTAACAAACCAAAGATGAGCTATTGAGGCTTTAAGTATATTATCTATATCTGTCTTATTATTTATCCAGTCTAAAAACATATTAATTTCAGAATCTATTGTAGACCAATCAGGAGCTTGAAAATGTATTCTTTCCTTTCCCATTGCACCTGAAACCACTTGCATTTCACCTCCTTTTTCTCCTCTCCAAGTACCAATACTTAAGTTTGAATCTCTTTCTTTTTCTTCAAATAATAATTTATGCCAAGAAAACAAACGTTTCTTTGTTAGAGGTTTATTAGCATTATGAGTTGCATCAAAAGTCATTTCAACTATTCCTTCAATCTTTCTTTCTGAAGGAATTAAGCCAGAAACATCCATACCCAAACGTTTAGCAACAGAAGAACGCACTTGATCTGTATTTAGATATTCACCTTCTATTTCTGATGATTTAAGTACATTATTTGTTATTGTAGAAAGATGAGTTTCGTTCTTTAAATCAAAACCAAACACACTCATCTTACCTATTAATTGTCCTTGAAGATAACGAATATTTAATAAGAGTGGTGCTATTATCTCGTTATCCCAATAAAAATTAGGCCAACCCTCCTTCTGATATATGTATACCTTTCTCATAATGTAGTTTTCGGCAAAAATACATATTAATCTCCGCATAAAAAAATAATCTCCGCAAAATATGCGGAGATTAGATTATGGGTTGCGGAGATTAAGGGTTAATTCCCTTTGTTATTTCTTTTCGTTCTTGGAGTAAGCTTCCACTATTTTTGTTACTAATGGGTGACGGATAATGTCGTATTCATTTAAAAACACAAAGCTTATTCCTTCTATGTCTTTTAGGTATTGTGCTGCTTCTTTTAAGCCTGAGGGTTGGTTAAGTGGAAGGTCAATTTGGGTTGGGTCGGCTGTTATTATGAATTTTGCATTTCTTCCCATACGAGTTAGAAACATCTTCATTTGCGAATAGGTTGCATTTTGAGCTTCGTCAAGTATTACAAAAGCATTATCGAGAGTCCTTCCTCTCATAAAAGCTAAAGGTGCAATTTCTATTACTTTCTCTTCTATATATTTTACTAGTTTTTCTTCAACTATCATATCCCTTAGGGCATCATAAAGAGGTTGAAGGTAAGGATCAAGTTTGTCTTTAAGGTCGCCAGGAAGAAAGCCTAAATTTTCTCCTGCTTCTACTGCTGGACGAGTTAGAATTATACGTTTTACTTGTTTTGCTTTTAAGGCTCTCACTGCAAGTGCAACGGCTGTATAAGTTTTTCCAGAGCCAGCAGGTCCTATTGCAAAAAGCATATCGTTTTCATCCATTGCCGTAACCATTTGTTTTTGGTTATAGGTTTGGGCTTTGATAATTAGCCCATTCTTACCATAAACTAATATTTCATTTGAAGTATGATTTTGTTTTTGAAAATTCGGATTAGGCTTAACTATGCTCATAATTAATTTCTCGTCCAATTTTAATTCCTGAAAATATAGTTCAACTAATTGATTATATACTTCTTCAAATTCTTCAAGATCTTTTTCTTTTCCTATTACCTTTAATATATTACCCCTTTGAATTAATTTTACGTTAGGAAATAGAATTGATAGGAAGTTTAGATTCTTTTCATTTACTCCGAAGAAATCAACTAATGAAATATCATCTAATTCAAATGTTTTCTCTTTCATCAATATACTTAAGTTTATTTCTTTATGATTTTAAATTCTGTCCTCCTATTCTTGGCTCTCCCTTCTTGGGTATCATTATTGGAAATTGGTAAGGTTTGTCCATAGCCTTTTGATAACAATCTAAATGCTTCAATTCCCTTTCCTTCCAAATAGGATTTAACTGTATTTGCTCTCTTGGTTGAAAGCTCAAGATTATATTCCGCAGAACCTATATTATCGGTATGTCCGGAAATCTCAATAATAATACTTGTGTTTTTCTCTAATAACTCAAACAATGTATTTAACTCTGATTGTGAACTGGGCAATAGGGAGTAATTATTAGTTTCAAAAAATATATTATTAAGAACAACACTTCTTCCTTCTATAATTGGGTTAAGATATATATCCTTATTATAGGAATTGGATTTACTTATATCATTTAGTTGGAAGTTCTCGGAATAGAAAAGATACCCCTCAGCCCAGACACTTAATGCATATGTTGCCCCAAGAGGAAGAACTACTAAGTATTCTCCTGTTTGGGGATCGGAAGAAGAAGATGCTATTAGAGTATTTTTATTAACATCCTTTACTTCAAAATTAACTGCTAGCGGTTGATTAGTGTTTTTGTCAAAAGCTTTCCCTTTCATATAAACAACTGGGGTTGGCTGTGCTTTCTCATATAAGTCAAACTTATAAAGATCTTTTCCACCTTTGCCATCATTTAAAGAAGTTGAAAATATTGCTTGTTTGCCACTTGGAGAAACAATAAAGCTGGTTTCATTGGAAGAGGTATTGATAGGGTAACCTATATTTTGTGCAGGAGTTAGTTTTCCATCAACAATATTGGAGTAAAATATATCAAAACCTCCCATTCCTAAATGATAGTCGGATGAGAAATAAAGACTAGTATTACTTGGATGTATAAAAGGATACATATCATTACCAGGTGTATTTATGGTTGAATCTAAACTAACTGGCTTAGTCCATCTATCATTATCTTTCTTATAAGTGTACCATATATCGTTCTTGCCCTTTCCCCCTCTTCTATTTGAAACAAAGAAAAGTGTTCTTCCATCTGATGCTATTGTTGGTTGGGAATCCCAAGAAGATGAATTGACTGTTTGTCCCATATTCTTTGGTTCTTTCCATCTTTTACCTATCCTTTCTGAATAATACAAATCACAACTTCCGTATCCATCTCTTGCATTACAACGAGTGAAATAAGCTGTTCTCCCATCGGGTGATATCGATAAGGCACCTTCATTTTCTAATGAATTGAATGGAGAAGGCATCTTTTCTGCTTTATCCCATTTACCATTTACCCAATTTGATTGGAAGAAATCCTCAACCATAATAATATTAAGCCCGAAATCTACAGTATCAGGTATTAGTCTTGTGAAAATAAAAGTTTCTTCGTCAGCAGTAAGAGTGGGAAGGTATTCATCGTATTGGGTATTTATATTTTCTCCCATATTTCTTGGCTCAAACTCAACTGGGTTATCCAAAGAATATTCAATAAATTCAATTTGTTCAAGCTTCCTTTGAGTCCTATCAATTTTTTCTTGTTCTTTGGGTAATTTATAATTGGAAAGAGCGTAATTGAAATGATATTTAGCTTTTTCAGTATTGTAATCTAAGAGATAGAACTCTCCTAAACGATAATGAGCAGTTATATCCAGACTTGGATAAAGCTCCACAAAACGTTGATAATAAGGAAAGGCTTTTTGTTTAATAGAATCAAAGTCAAAACCCTTATTATAGTATATTTCAGCCATACAAAGGAGTGCATCAGGATAGTCGGGAGATATTTGAAAAACTTTATTTAATGTTTCAATAGCCTTATCTTCCCTTCCTCTATTTAGGTAGTCCAAAGCTTTATTAAATTCTTTTTCAGCCTTAGAATTGTTTTGGGAAAAAAGACTTTGAGAAAAAAATAATAAAATAAAAATTAGAAATATTCCTAAGCTCTTTAAAAAAAAGGTTAGGGTATTTCCATGTATTTGTGACTTTGCAACGATATTCTCCATTTAGGATTCATTTTAATGTATTCAATAATCTTAGGCATTATGATATGTCTAACGCTCCATTCTGGTTGCAAGTATAAAAAACATTTAGAATTATCAACCTTATTCGAATAAGTTTCGGCAAATTCAAAGTCTTTATCGTCACAAATAATCATTTTAAGCTCAGATGCATATTTTAGGTTAGTTTCCAAAGGTGGAATATTCCTCTTAGCAGAAAGACAAACCCAATCCCAAGAACCACTCATAGGTGAAGAACCAGAAGTTTCAAGGAAGGTTTTTAGATTATTCTCGTGAAGTCTTTTGCAAATAGGGTCTAGATTGTATAGAAGAGGTTCTCCTCCAGTAATAATTACAGATTTAGCTGGGAATTGAGATGCTCTTTCAACAACATCTTCAATTCTTGTTGGTGCAAGCAGAGCCGCATCCCAAGCTTCCTTAACATCACAAAAATCACAACCAACATCACATCCCCCAACTCTAATAAAATATGCAGCCTTTCCTGTATTATATCCCTCACCCTGCAAACTATAGAACTCTTCCATTATTGGGAGCAAGTCCCCTTTTTCAATTCCTTGGTCTTGTGTTAATGACATTTATAATTATATTAATCGTAGATTTCGTTTTTATATGCTTTTAGAGTATTTTGGAGTAATGATACTACTGTTAAGAGGCCTACACCTCCTGGTACTGGAGTAATATAACTTGACTTTGGTGCTACTTCAGCATATTTCACATCCCC
>JALNVJ010000132.1 GCA_023227645.1 Bacteroidales bacterium
GGGGATGAGCCTCTGATTAAGAAAGAGCAATTGGAAACAGCTCTTTTGCCTTTTAGTGATTCTCAAACTCAGATTTCAACTCTTGGTAAGATGATTGAGGATACAGAAACTCTTTTGTCTCCAAATATTGTTAAGGTTGTTTTTGATAATAATAATAATGCACTTTATTTTTCTAGGTCTGTTATTCCTTTTAGTAGGGACGAAACCCTTGAGTATTCAATTGCTAAGGGTAATTACTATAAACATATTGGGTTATATGCTTATAGGGCAAGTGTTTTAAAGGAATTGGTAAAATTATATTGTTCAAGACTTGAGAAAATGGAATCCTTAGAACAGTTGAGATGGCTTGAGGAGGGTTATAAAATTAAGGTTTCTATAACTGAATTTGAGAGTATTGGAGTTGATACACCAGAAGATTTGAAAAGGGTTAATAGTAAGCTCACTAATCAATAGTTAAGTGGATAAGATAAAATATATGAAATAATTAATAAATTATTTGAAACGCAATTGAAAAATAAACGTAATATATAATCCTACATATAAGAAGGCCATAATTAAAGATATAAATAATTAAAAAAGATAATAATATGAATGTTTCAGCAAATCTATTGGAGTATTTAAAGAGGAACGATAGAGCAGAATTAATTAGTATAGGTACTTTTCGAGTTGAATATACACCTGCATCCATTAGCCCTATTACTAATACCCTAACGCCTCCAAGCCGAATTATTGTATTTTCAAACGATATTAATAACGATTTGGGTTTTGTTCAAGATTTATCAAAGAAAGAGTTTATCTCTGTTGAGACATCATTGAAATGGATAAAGCAATATTCAGATAGCATTAAGGAAAGGATTGAAAAATCTAATTCCTGCAAATTAGGAGAGATTGGTGTTTTGAGCAAAGGCTTAGGTAAAGGATATGTATTTACTCCAACTCAAGGACTTAATTTACTTGATAGTTCTTTTGCTTTTTCAACAATAAAATCTGTTCAAACATTTGATCAAGAAGATAATATATCCCCAATTATTACTAAGGAGCCATTAGCCGACTTGCCTATTGTTGAAGATAAAAAGATTGAGAAAAAACCATTGGAGAGTGTTTTTATTCCTACATCTTTTTCAGAAAGAGAATTAAGCCAAGAAAAACCGGCACCTAAATCAGAAGTAGAGCCATTAGATTATAAAGAAGAAATCTTAGATATTGAACAAGGAGAGGCAAAAGATATTGTTTTTTTGCAGAGAGAGGAAATTAAAAGAGATGCTATAGAAATGGAAGATGCTCAAGATGAGGTTCAATCAAGATTGGAGGCAATGAAAGAGGGTAAAGAAGATGAGCTTGGAGAGAATGAGGGTATGGATGTTAATGATAGCGATTCTTTTAATTATAGAAATACCAAGAAATTCAGGAAAAACGTTAAAAAAAGAAATAAATCAGAGAAGAAAGAACTTAAGGCAAGAAGGAAGAGGAATAGAAGAATATGGTTAATACTTTCAATACTTGTTTTGATTGCACTATTAGCATCAGGCTTTTTAGTACTTGCTCATTATATGTGTTGGACTAAAAACATTAAAGAGCTTAGTCCATTAACAGAAAAACTTAATATATATATAACTCCAAAATGTGAAAAAGCAGAACAAGTAATTCCTATTGCTGTTCAAACGCCCACCACAGAGTCTGTTGAAACTCTAACAACTGAAACAATTACTGATGAAATATCTAAAATAGAATCCACTCAAACTACAAAAGAAGAACCTAAGAAACCAAAACAGCCTAAAAAAGAAGTAATTGCTAAGGAAAAACCACTAATGCCAACAGGAGAAAAAGATAATCCTCCTGCACCAACTGCTCAAATTGATTATTCCAGACCTGTAGTAATGCAACCCGTTTCTCGACTTGGTTTCGATGTTGTAGGCGGAACATTTGAAAACCTTGCTAATGCACAACAGTCAGCTAGAAAGGCTAGGAGTTTGGGATATGATAGTTATATAGTATCTAAATCACAAGACGAAAAGACCAGATACTATGTTAGTTATGGTTCAAGAAGAACAATGAGGGAGGCAAATTCATTTATGAGTGATATAATCAAAAAACATGGTTCAGCAGGCTATTATATAATCTCACGCTAATAAAATATTTAAAAGAAAATTACTAATCAGAAAATATAACTTGTGCAATTAGAATCAGAACTAGCCTATCGTCATCATACATTATCCAACGGAATTAGACTCGTCCATCGTTCGACCTACTCACCAATTGCACATACAGCCATTGTTATTAATGTAGGTTCAAGAGATGAACAGCCTAATGAATATGGATTGGCACATTTTATTGAACATTCCATTTTCAAAGGAACTAAAAAGAGGAAAAGCACGCATATATTAAATAGGATAGATGGGGTTGGGGGAGAGTTGAATGCCTTTACCACTAAGGAGGAAACTTGTATTTATGCGAGCTTCCTTGATAACTATCACGATAGGGTATTGGAATTGTTTTCCGATATTGTATTTCATTCCGTTTTTCCTCAAAAAGAAATAGATAAAGAAAAAATAGTTGTTATTGATGAAATCAATTCCTATGAGGATAACCCTTCTGAATTGATATTTGATGACTTTGAAAAGTTAGTATTTGGAAATCATGGGTTGGGACGTTATATTTTAGGAACACCTACCCAAGTGATGAATTTTTCAACCGAACAAATAAAAAGCTTTGTAAAACGAACCTATTCAACCAACTCAATTGTAATATCAACTATTGGGGCAATTGACTTTGAAAAGTGGGTAGCGAAATGTGAAAAATACTTTGGCTCAGTTGAGAAAGACGATAAACAGATAACCAGAACTCCATATAAGAACTATAAACCTAAAACAAAAATTATATCTCGTGACACCTACCAAGCTCATGTTGTACTTGGAAATACTGCTTTTTCTTATAAAAATAAACATAGGTTAGCATTTTCTTTACTTAATAATATTATAGGTGGACCTGCAATGAATTCACGTTTAAATATGAAGATTAGAGAGAAATATGGCTTTACATATACTTTAGAGTCAAACTATACTGCTTACTCCGATATTGGACTATTTACCGTCTATGCTGCTACTGATGAAAAATATATCAATAAGACAATAAATCTTATTGAAAATGAGTTAGACTATTATTGCATTAATAAAATAAAACCACTAACCCTCAAACAAGCCAAACAACAACTAATTGGGCAATTGGCAATACAATACGAAAACAATCAAAATGAGGTTTTGTCAATGGGCAAGTCAATACTCAACTATAATAAGATTGATACCCTAAAAACAACTAACAAAGAAATTCAAGAAATAACTGCAGAAGAAATTCAAGCAGTTGCAGAGATAGTATTTAAAAAAGATAAATATTCGCAAATCAAATATATAAATTAAAAATAACAGAAGATGAAGAAAATTACTTTTATAAGTTTAGCTTTAATGCTTATAGCAAGTGTTAGCTTTGGAAAACCAAATCCAAGACCCGACGAGGGGATATGGTTACCTATGTTCTTTAAGAATTTGAATTATTCAACCATGCAAAAGATGGGATTAAAGCTAACAGCAGATGAGTTGTATAGCATAAATAATTCAAGTCTAAAGGATGCAATTGTTCAATTTGGCAATGGTTGTACAGGAGAAATAGTATCTGATAAGGGCCTATTATTCACCAATCACCATTGTGGTTATGATGCAATTGCAGGACAATCAACAATAGAACACGATTACCTAAATAATGGATTTTGGGCATATCATACATCAGAGGAATTGCCTATTCCTAAAATGACAGTATCGTTCCTTGTTAGAATGGAAGATGTGTCAAAAGAAGTTTTGGGTGAGTATGTAAATAAGGTTGATAAATCACCAATAGAGGATTCAATTGGAGTTCGTATTAAGTTATTAACTGAAAAATACTCAGAAAATGGACAGTATAAGGTTGAAATCAAACCATTCTTTGAATCAGCAGAATACTATATGTTTATTTATGAAGTTTTCACCGATATTCGTTTGGTGGGAACACCTCCACAATCAATAGGAAAGTTCGGTGGAGATACCGATAACTGGATGTGGCCACGTCATACAGGTGATTTTTCTATCTTTAGAGTTTATGCAAATAGCGATAATAAACCTGCTAAATTTTCAAAAGATAATCAACCTTATAAACCAAAACATTTCTTACCAATAAATATTAAGGGTGTTAAGAAAAATGATTTTGCAATGATATGGGGATTCCCTGGCTCAACTGAAAGATATATGACATCAGGAGAAGTTGCCAACACAATAAACGTTGTTAACCCATCAATTGTTAGAGCAGGAGAATATATGCTACCAACAATGAATAGGATGATGGAAAAAGATAATAGAGTAAATCTAATATATGCATCAGACTATGCAGGATATATGAACCTTTGGAAAAACAAAAAAGGTGAACTTAGA
>JALNVJ010000133.1 GCA_023227645.1 Bacteroidales bacterium
ACTCCATGTGAAGACTATATAACTTACCTATCGCCAAATGCTAAGGGATATGTAGAAATTAGCAGAAAGGACTCAATGTTGGTTGGGGTTGGCAGATTTCCTGCAAATAGTGTATCTCAAGCAGAAATATTAGTTGATAAATCTCAGAGATACCTATTGAAAGAAGATATTATTGGAAAAGAAGGAATAACAGATTGGAGGAACACTTCGATTCTAACAGCTGATGATGCTGATGATATTTCAGATAAGCAATTTGTAAAACTTGCTGAAAACATATACGAACAAACCAAACTCCAACAACCACAAATAAATGCAGTTAAAATATACTCTGATGCTTACAAACAATACGCATCCTCTTCTGGTAACACATACCCAGACGCATCTAAAGCAATAAACCAACAAATGAAAAAAGGTTGTTTGATATTTAATTATATTGGACACGGCTCAGAAGACCACCTATCAAGTGAAAGACTAATAACAATTTCAGATATGACGAGCTGGAGCAACTTTCACTCAATGCCATTAATGATTACCTCAACCTGCGAATTTGCACGCTTCGACTTGATAGACAAACCCTCTGCTGCAGAAAACACATTATATAATAAAAATGGGGGAATGATTGCTTTAATATCTGCTGCAAGACCAATATATGCAAATGATGATATGAATAAAAACTTCCATAGATACGTCCTTGAAACTCTTCCAACAAATCAAACAAGAACTTTTGGAGAGGCTTTCTCAACCACCAAAAATGATGTGAGTTCGAGAATGACTTTTGATCAAAGAAGCGTTATATTATTAGGAGACCCTGCTCTTAGGATTAGTATTCCAAAGTTTAAAGTTGCAACCTTGAAAATAAATGAAATTAATCCAGAAATTCAAAATGACACCCTTAGAGCATTATCAAACGTTAGCATAGAAGGAAGAATTGAAGATTGGGATAATAACTTAGTTGAAGATTTTAATGGGTATATTCAAATAACACTATTCGATAAATCAACCAACTATTATACCTTAGACAATGAGAATAACGATTCAAGGATTGAATTTGAACAACAAAAAAACATACTTCATAAAGCAAAAGCTAAGGTTGAAAATGGACTTTTTACTCATAGCTTCACAATGCCAAAAGATATTGCATATAATTATGGATATGGCAAACTAAGTTATTATGCCTATAGTGACAGCATTGATGCAAGTGGTAATTGTAATAGCTTTGTTGTGGGAGGAATAGATAATTCGGTTATTATTGAAGAAACAAGACCAATTGTTAAATTATTTATTGGAGATAGTAATTTTAAATCTGGGGGTATAACAAATGAGAACCCTGAACTATATGCAATTATTTCAGATAAAATAGCAATAAATACAGTTGGGAGCGGACTAGGACACGACATAACAGCAACCTTAGATAATGCAGCTAACACATTTATACTAAACGATTATTTTGTTCAATCCGAAACAGATCCAAACAAAGGATACATCAATTTTCCTTTCACTCAACTTAATGAAGGAGAGCATACCCTAACTTTAAAAGCATGGAATATATTCAACTATTCTTCAAGTGCAACAATAACCTTTAATGTTATATCAAAGGATGATGAAACCTATGCAAACCTAAAAAACTATCCTAACCCATTCTCCAATACTACAAATTTTTATTTAGAGCATAACCAAAATGAAGAAATTACAAGTGCTGAAATACAAATATTCAACACAACAGGAATGAGGGTTAAAACAATAAAGGTAAATAATCCATCAAAAGGCTACACCATAGGACCAATTCAGTGGGATGGAACTACTGATGGAGGACAAAAACTTCAAGCAGGTATATATATTTATAGAATACTAATTAACAAAGAAAACTCAAAAGAGTATTCCGATTCTCAGAAATTAGTAATTTTTTAAATATCGAATTATACTATTCACAATTTATTATCGTTTAATTGAATTAAATCAGCAAAAAAAGAAATGGAAATAACACAAGGGAGAAAAACATCTTATTTATTATTAATTGCTCTATTATTTTTAGGTGCAAAAACTACAGAGGCTCAAAATAGTACAAAGGGCAGCATAGATAATGACAATATTAACCAAACTATACTCCGTAAAAACATAGAAGAAGGAGCAAGAGTTATTAGCACAGGTGTTCCTGTATTACTAATTTCTCCCGATTCACGTGCAGGGGCTATGGGAGATGTTGGAGCTGCAACAACACCCGATATAAATTCCATACATTGGAATGCTGCCAAGCTTGCATTTATTGAAAAAAAATCTGGAATCTCTTTCACCTATACCCCTTGGTTAAGAGACTTAGTTGGCGATATCGACCTTTCATATCTTTCTGGATTCTACAAAATTAATGACAGATCAGCAGTTGGAGCATCACTAACTTATTTCTCCTTAGGAGGGATAGACTTTTATGATGTCAATGGAGAATCAAAAGGTAATTTCAAACCTAATGAACTTGCTTTTGATATGGCATATGCAATGAAGCTTTCTGAAAAGTTTTCTGCATCAGTTACTGGTCGCTACATTCGTTCCGACCTTACCCAAGGACAAAACTCAGGAACAGCAACAACACATGCTGCAAATGCTTTTGGAGCGGATTTAGGACTATATTTTCAGGATGACATAAAGAGTACTGAGCTCAACTCATCTTATGCAATTGGTCTTCAAATAGCAAATCTTGGTTCAAAAATATCTTATTCAGATGCGATTGAGAAAGAATTCCAACCAGCAAACCTAAGATTGGGAGGACGATACACAATGGACTTCAACCAGTTCAACATCCTTTCTTTTATGCTTGATTTCAACAAATTATTAGTTCCAACCCCTCCTATTTACTCCACAGATTCAAGTACTCTAGGACAAATAGCAGCAGGTTACGATCCAAATGTTGGAGTTCTTCAAGGAGCAATACAATCATTTTATGACGCTCCAAATGGATTTACGGAAGAAATGCAAGAAATTAATATTTCAGTTGGTGCAGAATGGATTTACAATAAATTCTTTGTACTTAGAGGAGGATATTTCTATGAAAACGAAAAGAAAGGTGGACGTAAATACATAACCTTTGGAGGAGGATTTAAATATAATGTAATGCAGTTAGATATTGCTTATCTTATTCCTACGGCATCAAATAATCACCCACTGAAAAACACTTTAAGAATATCTCTTTCATTTGATTTTCAATAACCCTAACTTATGAAAATAAGAGTAGGCATAGGATACGATGTTCATAAATTACAAGAGGGACTTCCTTTTTGCATTGGTGGCATTGTGATAGAATCAAATATTGGAACCTTAGGGCATTCTGATGGAGATGTATTAATTCACGCCATAATTGATTCCCTGCTTGGAGCATCCAACCTTAGAGATATAGGCTTTCAATACCCTGATAACAAACAAGAATATAAAGGAATAGACAGTAAGATATTACTTAAAGACACCTTTTCAAAAATCAAAGAAAAAGGCTATAAAATTGAAAATATTGACACAATAATATGTCTTCAAAGTCCAAAAATTAGTAAATACATACCTCTTATGCAAGAAACATTGGCTAAGATATTGGAAATAGAAACTGAAGATATAACAATTAAAGCCACAACAACCGAAAAACTTGGATTTATTGGCAGACAAGAAGGGGTGGCATCTCACTCAGTTTGTCTAATTTCAAAAACATAAAAATTCGCTTTTTTCTTTCTTCGTTTTAAGAAATTAAAACGAAGAAAGAATTTCTTAAAACGAAGAGTTAGTTTTCATAAACCAAAAGTTAAAATAAATCAACACTTTGAAGGAAATCTTTTAAACTTAAATAAGTATTTTCCATTACAGCTTCTATCTCTTCTTTTCTAATCCAAACTGCTTTTTCAATTCCCTCTTCTTTTTGAGGGATAAGGTCAACTGTATCAGATGTCATAGCATACCAATGAGTTTCCTTAATTTCATACCTACCATTTAAATAATAGGTATGATAAGTTATTCCCAATTTTTTACCCAAAATCAAATCTTTTAATCCACATTCTTCCTCGACTTCCCTCAATGCTGTTTGGTCTAAGTCTTCATTGTTCTCTTTATGGCCTTTAGGCAAATCCCATCTTTTATTACGATATATAAATAATAATTCATTTTGAGAATTTCTAACCATTCCTCCAGCAGCCTGAACGAATACATATCTTTTGATACATTCAATAAAGACTTTTGAAATATCTAAATTACTAACATGAAGAATTATATCTTGCTTATGGGGAACTTCATTTAGAAATTCGAAAAAAGGAAGATCAAGAAAATTATCCTTATCACATTTGATAATGTCTTTACCCTCAACATTTAATAATTCCAGTGGTTGATTTGTTATACAAACACTATGGTATTTGGTGAATATTTTATATTTTTGCATCATGAATACTAATAATGAAACGGCCATTCAAGCC
>JALNVJ010000134.1 GCA_023227645.1 Bacteroidales bacterium
GTTGAAGAACCTAAAGTTGATCCTTGTGACAAAATTGTAACTGATTATGAAAGTTATGCATCAAGACTTAAAAGTGCACAACAAAGAAAAGGAACAGGTACAGAAGCTCTTAAAGAATATTTAGAACTTAGAAAAGAAGCTACCGCAAGAGAAGCTGCTGTTAAAGCATGTGCTGATAACGCAACTTACAAGAAAAGAATTGGTCAAGCTATGATTCAAGTTACTAGAGCTATTTAATTAGATTCTTTTAATTTAAGAAAAAGCTGCTAAGTTAATTAGCAGCTTTTTTTTATGCCTAAGATTTCCTTCTTTTTCTTATCTTTGCATATATTTTACTAAAAAACTTATTATAGATATGAAACTAAAGCCAATAATTACCTCCCTACTCTTTTTAATTCTCTTTTCATCTTGCGTTACGGCTCAAATTGAAGCCCAACCTCCAAACCTAAGCAAAAAAGATATATTCATCAATAATAAGATGAAGTCAATGAGCCTACAAGATAAGATAGGGCAGATAATAATTATTGCTTCCGACACCAAAAACAATACTCCCTATGTAAATATGATTTCAAAGTCAATAGATAGTTTGAATATTGGCGGTATATGTTTTTTCAAAGGTAGTGGGGATATAATGCTTGAACTTAACAAAACATATTCAAAGGTTGGCAAAACACCTCTCCTATTCAGTATTGATGGAGAATGGGGTTTGGGAATGAGGATGACTGATGGTTTTTCCTTTCCAAGGCAAATAAGCATTGGAAGTACGGATAATGATTCCTTGGTTTATGAAATGGGAAAGAATATTGCACTCCAAGCTAAGTCAATGGGTATTCATATAAATTTTGCTCCCTGTGTTGATATTAACCAAAACCCAAAGAATCCAGTTATTGATTCACGTTCATTTGGGGAAGATAAGAAAAGAGTTGCAAAACTTTCTTGGGCATATGCAAAAGGAATGCAGGATAATGGGGTCATAGGCTCTCTAAAACATTTTCCCGGACATGGTGATACAGATGTTGATTCTCATTACGACCTACCAATTATCAATCATTCAAAAGGATTTATTGATTCTGTTGACACCTATCCATTTCGTTATTCAATAAACAGAGGAGCTAAAATGGTTATGATTGGACATCTAAATATTCCAAGTCTAATTTCTGATAACAAACTTCCTTCTTCGCTAAGTAAAGAAGTTATAGATGATTATCTAAGAAAAGACTTAAATTTTAATGGTATTGTTATAACAGATGCCTTAAATATGAGTGGAGTTACAAAGAACTATGTGAATGGCGAGGCTGAAGTTAGGGCATTAATGGCAGGGGTTGATATTCTTCTTATGCCAAAAAATGAATATAAAGCAGTGGAAGCAATTCTTAATGCTATAAAAGAAAAGAGAATTAGCGAGAAAGATATTGATAGTAAATGCAGGAAGGTATTAGAATTAAAATATGACTTAGGTTTATTTACAAATAATAATAAAGAAATATCACTACCAGATAAAAAAATAATTAATAGAGCAGAAGAAATATCAAGTCAAATCTCTAGTCATGCAATAACTCTTATAAAGAACACAGACAACAACCTGCCTATTGTGGATAGAAACAATGCTAAAATTGCTATTGTTCAACTAGGAGAGGAAGATATTAATGACTTCACTTCAACAATTTACGAAAATAACGATGCTACGTTTTATCAAATTAAAGAAAGCGATTCAATAAGTAAAATTGCATTAGAATTAAATGAATTTGATTATATAATTGCTGTTATTTGTGGAGATATAACAAAGAGGGCAAAGGATAATTATGGACTTAGTAAAAAATCAATAGCAGATCTAATCTTCCTACAAAACGATTATAATGTTATATTATCATTATTTGCCAACCCCTACTCTCTACAACTATTCGATAGCGTAACTTGCATAAATTCTATTCTACTAGGTTATCAAAATATGCCAAATATGCAAAAAGCCTTGGCTAATAGTATTTTTGGATTAAACGGAATTGAAGGTAGGCTCCCTGTCACAAGCTCAGAAGCCCTAAAGGTTAATCATAGCTTAAAGTATAATGAGGATATAATGTATTGGTTAGATTATATTGAAAAAGATATCAGTGTTGAATATTTGAAAAAGATTGACAGCATAGCAAATATGGGAATAGCTCTTGGGGCATATCCTGGTTGTCAAATTGTTGTTTTGCATAATAATGAGATTACATACTCAAAATCTTATGGTTACCTAACCTATGATTCAATTTCTCGTGTTAATAATAATACAATTTACGATGTGGCATCCATAACAAAGTCCCTATCCACCACCCTTGCAATGATGAAACTATATGAAGATGATAAATATGATTTAAACGATAAGCTCTCAGAATTCTTACCATACCTAAAAAATACCAATAAAAAGAAAATAACTATCAAGCAAGCACTCTCTCATAATGCTGGTTTAAAAGCATGGGTTCCATTCTATAAGGAAACAATTATTGAAAATAAGCCCAACCCTTTATATTATTCTTTTAATTACTCTGATTTAGTAAATTACCGTATTGTATGTGATAGCTTATGTATAAGAAAGGATTATAGAGATGAGATTCTAAAAAAAATTGCTCAAAGTGATATAAATAAAAAACAAGGGTATCAATATTCCGACTTAGGCTTTATTCTTCTTGGTGATATGATTGAAGTAATTACCAAAATGCAATTGGATGAATTTGTATCAACCAATTTCTACTCCCCAATGGCACTTAATCACACAGGCTTTAATCCTAGAAATAAATTTTCAGTAAATAATATTGCTCCAACTGAAAATGATAATTATTTTAGAAATAAACTTATAAGAGGATATGTTCACGACCAAACTTCATCAATGATGGGTGGAGTTGCAGGTCATGCAGGTTTATTTTCAAATGCTATGGATATTGCAAAACTATGCCAAATGCTAATGAATGACGGAGAATATAAGGGAAGACAGTATTTAAAGAAAACAACAATTGATACTTTTAACAAGAAATATTTCAAAAACAATAGAAGAGGCTTAGGTTTTGATAAACCAGTAATGAACTCAAAAAACAATAACTCTCCATGCTCCAAATACGCATCAGAAGAAAGCTATGGACATACAGGTTTTACAGGAACATATTTTTGGATAGACCCTGTTGAAAATATTGGTGTCATCTTCCTGTCAAATAGAGTTTATCCTTCAGCTAATGATAATAAACTATCAAAATTAAATATAAGAACAGACATTCACGATTTAGTTTACCAGGCAATTAGAGACAAGAAAAACAAGGAAGCAAAGAAAGATGACAAAGAATAAGTCCCTAATTATTGAATACGCCAATAAATATAATATAAAAGAATTTATTGAATCCGATCCAATACAATTTCCCCATAAATACCAAAATAAAATGGATATTGAAATATCTGCTTTTATAAGTTCTTGGTTAGCTTATGGAAATAGGAAAGCCATACTAAAGACACTTGAAAATATTCATAAAGAATTTAATAACCAATTATACTTATCACCTTATAATTATATTAAAGAAAGAGGTTTCGAAAAATATAAGAACGATACCAAATCACTGTATAGATTTTATAAGAACAGTGATTTCTATAATCTTTGTCAAGTTTTATTTCAAATCTATATTGTAGAAGAAAATAAAAGCTTGGAAGAGAAGATAGAAAGAGAAATGAACTTAAAAACTTGTTCAAATAATCCTTGCCTTGATGTAATTGATGCTATAATTAATATTTTCAAAGAAGTTGAAGGAATACCTATTAATAATAAATCGGCATGCAAACGACTCTGTATGTTATTGAGATGGTTGGTTAGGGACGATAATATTGTGGATTTAGGTATTTGGACTATTATTAAACCAAAAGACCTAACAATACCTGTCGATACACATGTGCATAGACAAGCCTTACGATTAGGACTCACATCTTCCAAGCAAGCAAATATGAAAACCGCAATTGAAATAACAAATAATCTCAAAACCATATTTCCCACCGACCCCACCTTAGCAGACTTTTCTCTCTTTGGTTACGGAGTTAATAATCCAGAATAATTATATAATATTAAGATCATATTTCTAATATTTCAATCCTCCTATCAAATAAACTAGCATTAATTATCTAATTATAGAAAATAAAAACCTAATAATAGCAATTTAATACGAAGAATAAATTTCGTAAAACTTGAAATAAATCAAGACCGTTGTAAAATCCAACGCACTCTTTAAATAAGTTTTTATGTATCTTTGAGGCCAGATTAGTGCTCTGAGACTAGATCTATACTTTCCCGTTTACACAAAATATTGTACAGTTTCCTTACTCAAAATTTTTCCTTA
>JALNVJ010000135.1 GCA_023227645.1 Bacteroidales bacterium
TGTTTCTTACCTCTTTTAAATTTGCCATTATACAATATATTTAGCAGCTTTGTCTAGAGCTATTTTCTTTAGTTTTTCAATTACTTCATCGTCTAATATTCCTTGACGAAGCCTTTCTAATACCTCTTTATGATTGTTTTCTAATGTAAATAAGTAATCTGTTTCAAAATCATGAATTTTATTAATTGGCACTTTTAGAAGCCATCCTTTAACACCACAACATATAATTGCTATTTGATGTTCAACCTTCATTGGGGAATATTGTTTTTGTTTTAATATTTCAACATTTCTCTTCCCTTTTTCAATGACAAATTTTGTTGATGCGTCAAGGTCAGATGAGAATTTAGAGAAGGCTTCCAGTTCACGATATTGTGCTTGGTCAAGCTTAAGTGTTCCTGCTATCTTCTTCATCGATTTAATTTGCGCATTTCCGCCAACACGTGATACCGATATACCAACATTTATAGCTGGTCTAATACCTGCATTAAATAGATTTCCTTCCAAAAATATCTGTCCATCGGTAATGGAAATAACATTTGTTGGGATATATGCTGAAACGTCACCTGCTTGAGTTTCAATTATAGGAAGGGCTGTTAATGAACCTCCTCCTCTAACCTTGCCTTTCAAACATTCTGGCAAATCGTTCATATTTTGTGCAACAGAATCTTCTTTAATGATTTTTGCCGCTCTTTCCAATAGTCTTGAGTGAAGATAGAAAACATCTCCTGGATAAGCTTCACGTCCAGGTGGACGACGAAGCAATAAAGAAACTTCACGATAAGCAACAGCTTGTTTGGATAGGTCATCATAAACCACCAATGCATTTCTGCCAGTGTCACGGAAGAATTCGCCTATAGAAGCTCCTGCAAATGGCGCATAGAATTGAAGAGCAGCCGAGTCAGACGCAGTTGCTGCAACAATAACTGTATATTCCATTGCTCCTTTTTCTTCAAGAGTTTTCAGGATATTTGCAACTGTTGAACCTTTTTGACCACAAGCAACATATATACAATATACAGGTTCCCCTTTATCGAAAAATTCTCTTTGGTTAATTATCGTGTCAATTGCAATTGCTGTTTTCCCTGTTTGTCTATCACCAATAATTAACTCTCTTTGACCTCTCCCAATTGGAATCATTGAGTCAATTGCTTTAAGACCTGTTTGTAGTGGTTCAACAACGGGTTGACGGAAAATTACTCCTGGCGCCTTTCTTTCTAGTGGCATCTCAAATAATTCACCTTCAATTTCTCCCTTACCATCAATTGGTTCTCCAACAGTGTTGATAACTCTACCAACCAAACCTTCTCCAACATTTATAGATGCAATTTTACCAGTACGCTTAACAATATCGCCTTCATTAATATTATTAGTATCTCCTAAAATCACAACTCCAACATTGTCTTGCTCTAAGTTTTGAACAATTCCTTTGACATCATTGTCAAACATAACTAATTCTCCACTCTGTGCATTGTTTAATCCATAAATACGAGCAATTCCATCTCCAACAGTTAGTACAGTACCTACTTCTTCTAACGAAGCTTCAAGGTTTGTGTCAGATAAATGATTACGTAAAATAGCTGTAACCTCTGAAGGTTTAATATCTATCATATTTCTTTTTTATTAAAATCCCTTTTCGTATAAATTTCTTGCAAACGATTTCTTTAATTGAAGCAATTGATTTGAAACCGACGCATCATACACTTTGTCATCAATAAGTATTCTGAAACCACCTAAAACCGAATGGTCTATCTTTTCTACTAATTCAATTTTACAATCAAATTCGTTTTCAAAGATTTTTATTATTCTATCTTTCATCTCATTTTCCATTGGACATGCAACAATTAGGGTCGAAACCTTAATTCCTTTATGTTCATTGTAAAAATCAAGAAAAGCCTCAGCAATTTCCTTTAAGAAAACAACTCTTCGTTTTTGAACTAATAGAGTTACAAAATCAAGCGATAGTTTTTCTATCCTTGAGTCAAACAAATCCTTAACTATTCCTTTTTTGCTACCAATATGGATATTAGGATTACGCATAATGGCATTTAGTACTTTGTTTTCCTTACATACCTTTTTAACCAATACCATATCGTTATTTACCTTTTCTAAAATATTCATCTCTAATGATAAATCGAAAAGGGAACGAGCATAGCGAGAAGAAATAATGCTTGAGGTCATAATAATATCCTAATTAAAATTGAAATCTGATACTCTCTTTTCAATGATTCTTTTCTTAGTATCATTATCAATAAGTTCTTCTTCCAATATTTTTGTTGCAATATCGATTGAGAAGCTTGCAATTTGGTTTTTAAGTTCTGTTAGTGCTTGAAGTTTTTCATAGTTGATACTGTCACGGGCTGACGCAATTACTCTATGAGCTTCTTCTTGAGCCTTCAAACGAGCCTCTTCTTTAAGGGTTTCGCCTAATAAACGAGCCTCTTTCAAGATTTCATCTCTTTCTTCCATTGCTTGTTTCAATAGAACATCATTATTAAACTTTAGTTGTTCCATTTCCTCACGAGCTTTTTGAGCTTCATTTAAAGAATTTTTGATAAGAGTTTCTCTTTCGTCAATCATTTTGGTAATAACAGGCCATCCAAATTTTCCTAATATAAATAATAGGATAAGGAATGTTAATGTCATCCAAAAAATTAAACCCAATTGAGGAGTAATCAGTTCCATAAAAATCAAATTAAATTTAAATAATTAACTCTTTCTTAATCAAAAGAGTTAATTATTTCATAAATACAACTAACAAACAAGTAACAATTGCAAATAATGAAGCTCCTTCGATCAAAGCAGCAGAAACAATCATATTTGAACGTATATCTCCAGATGCTTCAGGTTGACGAGCAATAGCTTCCATTGCTGAACTTCCAATATTTCCAATGCCTATACCAGCTCCAATTGCAGACATACCAGCTCCAATTGCAGCTAAACCATATGCCCAAGGACTTAAACTTGCAACAGCTTCTAATAATACATTTAATGCAGTCATAATTAAATAGTTTTTTTCAATAATTAATTTTATAAAGATTTATTCCTTTCGTGTTC
Source organism: Bacteroidales bacterium (assembly GCA_023227645.1). Lineage (GTDB taxonomy): Bacteria > Bacteroidota > Bacteroidia > Bacteroidales > P3 > UBA10566. The sequence goes on from JALNVJ010000135.1 coordinate 3,055, forward strand.
CGAAAATAGAATGGACAAAATTATACAAATTTTCACTACTTATCCAATTATTTTGATAAAATTAACAGATAATTCTTGCAAAGTCCAAAGAATTAGATTGATAATAGGGCTTTTAGAAAACTATATAATAATTTTTAAATAAAAAGTTTGCTATTGCAAGAAAAATAGATATCTTTGCAACTCAAATTTCTTAGAACATAAGAATGTCTTTGTAGCTCAGTTGGTAGAGCAATTGACTCTTAATCAATGGGTCCGGGGTTCGAGTCCCCGCGAGGACACATTTAAAATTTAAGATTTATTAATAGAAGGACTGCATTTATTTGTAGTCCTTCTTCTTTTTTTACTAATCCCTTTGTTAATAATTTAGTGAAGTCCAAGCACTCTATTTAAAATAAATATAAAAATATTTTGAAGACAATAAATAATATTGTATTATTGCACCTTGTAAAATTATTATTTAAATAACACATTTGATTTATGAAAAAAATTATTACCTCTCTTTTAGGAGTTTTTTTAGCTTTCGGAGCTATGGCTCAAACCTTTGTTTCAACAACACCAGCAAATAAAAATGTTGTGTTGGAAGAATACACAGGCACAAACTGTGGATACTGTCCAGATGGACATAGATTAGGGAATTTACTTGCAGCAGCAAATCCAGGTAGAGTTGTTTTAATTAACATCCACCAAGGAAGCTTTGCTGGTAGCAATCCTAATTTTAAAACAGTATGGGGTGATGCACTTGCTGCACAAACAGGTCTTACAGGATATCCATCAGGAACTATAAATCGTAGAGTATTTACAGGAACAAATACAGCTCTTAGTCGTGGAGATTGGTCTACAAAAGGTGCTATTGTACTTTCTGAAACTTCTTTTGTAAATGTTGCAGCACAAGCTCAAATTGATGCATCAACAAGAGTTTTAACAGTTACAGTTGAAGCTTACTATACATCAGATGCTGAAAATAACTTTAATTTACTTAATGTAGCTTTACTTCAAAGTAATGTTTTAGGACCTCAATCAGGAATGACAAGCAACCCTAGTCAAGTTGTAGATGGTCAATATAATCATATGCATATGCTACGCCATTTACTAACTGGTCAATGGGGAGATACATTAAAGGTTGAATCAGGAAATATCACTTCAGGAACATTCTTTACAAAAATTTACACATATACTTTGCCAGCTGATATTAACAGCGTACCATTAGAATTAGGTAATTTAAATATTGGTGTATTTATTTCACAAAACAATCAAAA
>JALNVJ010000136.1 GCA_023227645.1 Bacteroidales bacterium
AAAACACCTTAGAAAACATAAATAACGCAAGAGAAGTTCTTAGTAATGAAAAAGATGAAGAATTTCGAGAAATGGCAAAAGAAGAATTAAACACCCTAATTCACAGAAGAGATGAAATGGAAGATGAGGTTAGGCTAATGCTTGTTCCTTCCGATCCACAAGATAGCAAAAATGCAGTGGTTGAAATTAGAGGAGGTTCTGGTGGAGATGAGGCAAGTATTTTTGCTGGCGATTTATATAGGATGTACATAAAATTCTTTGAGAAAAAAGGTTGGAAATTTGACGTTGTTGATTTCACTGAAGGAACAGTTGGAGGATATAAAGAAGTTGTTCTTAATGTAACCGGAAATGGAGTTTATGGACAAATGAAATACGAATCGGGAGTTCACCGTGTACAAAGAGTTCCTCAAACCGAAACACAAGGGAGAGTTCATACCTCTGCCGCATCAATTGTTGTTCTTCCTGAGGCTGAAGAATTTGATGTTGATCTTAAACAATCAGATATTAGGAAAGATACATTTTGTTCCTCTGGTCCTGGTGGGCAATCAGTAAACACAACTTATTCTGCAATTAGACTTACCCATATACCAACAGGAATTGTTGTTTCTTGTCAAGACCAAAAATCTCAGTTAAAGAATTTTGATAAGGCTATGATAGTTTTGAGAACAAGACTTTTTGAATTGGAGTATAATAAGTATTTGGAAGAAATGTCATCAAAACGTAAAACAATGGTTTCAACTGGTGATAGGAGTGCAAAAATCCGCACCTATAATTACCCTCAATCGAGAGTTAGTGACCATAGAATAAATTACACTATGTATAACCTCACTGCCTTTATGGATGGAGATATTCAAGAGCTTCTTGACGCACTTCAATTAGCTGAAAATGCTGAAAGATTGAAAGAGGCAGTTAACTAAAACAATATTTAATATTCTAATGCGTTAAGTATTTTACAATTGTATAACAATATATAACGCATGAAAACTATTAATCTAGTATTCTCAATCCTCCTTTGTTCATTAATAACATTATTAATGCCTTATAGTTCAAAGGCTCAATATTCTAATGTCCCTATTGGTTCTTGGAGGGACCACTTATCATATTACCAAACTCAAAAGCTAGCCTTAGTTGAAGATCGAATATTGGTTTCAGCAGGTAGTGCTATGTTTTATTATGACAAGGACGATAATTCAATTGAAAGATTTTCAAAAGTTAATGGATTAACTGACGCAGGCATTGTTCAGCTTGCCTACGACAATAGAACAAAATCCATTATTGTTGTATATGATAATTCAAATATTGATATAATTCAAAACGAAAAAGTATACAATATCCCCGATATAAAGATTCGTTCCATTGAAGGGAGCAAATCGGTAAATAATATTACTTTTCACAATAAGAAAGCATATCTATCATGTGGATTTGGAATAGTTGTTTTGGATTTAGAAAGAAAAGAAATATTCGAAACATATTATATTGGAAACAATAGCTCTAAGATAAATGTAAATTCTGTGGTTATTGATAATGATTCAATTTTTGCAGCAACTGTTAATGGTTTATTTTGCGCACCCTACAACTCTCCTTCCCTAGCAACAAGTGAGACTTGGACAAAATACGAAAGCCTAAACAACCCTTCCAATTCTGAGATTAATTATCTTTTTAATTATAAAGATAAGCTTATGGCAGGAATTATGGTTGATGAATCACATATACACCTATTAGAAAGAAACCAAAACAAATGGGATACTGTTTTTGCTAACCTATTGGCATATTGGATCAAACCAACAGACGATTATTTAGTTTTAAAAACCTGGGGGTCTTCCAATCAATCAGTAATTATTTACGATTCAACCTATACTCAAAAAAGAATTATCGATGTTGCTTGGTGGCCAATTTTCAACGAATTTAATAATTTACAAATAACTCCCGAAGTTGGAGATGCAATTATTCTTGGCAATGATTTATGGCTTTCTCACGAGAAAGCAGGCGGGTTATTATATCTTAAAAACTTTGAATCAAACTCTATTGTCAAATCAATTTATCCTAATGGTCCATTATCCAATTCTGTTTTCTCAATAACTGCAACAAATGAAAAGATTTATGTTGCGCCAGGAGGAAGGAATATTCAGAATGCACCAAGAGGCTATCCAGGAAATATATATCATTTTAATGGTTACGATTGGGATTGCTTAAGCAATTTCCTCGATTATAAAGATGAATTAAAAGATATCATCAGTGTTAGTGTTGACCCCAGAAACTCTAATCATCTAATGGCAGCTTCATGGTGGAGTGGAGTTGTTGAAGTATTAGATAATAAGATTGTAAAAATTTGGGATAGCACCAACACTAATAACACACTTAGAAGCGATTCATATGGATATAGAATAGCAGGAGCAGAATATGATGCCTCATCAAACCTTATTGTTGGAAACTCCCTATCAAGTAATTCATTTTGTTATTACAATTATAGAGATGAATGGGGAAGCTTCAACACATTTAATAGCATTGGTCAAACAGAAGTTTTAGGATTAATGCTCGATAGGTTTAACCATGGCAACTACTATAAATTTTTATGGACAAATAGTAATGAGATATTAGCATTAGATAATAATAATAACCAAATAGTAATTGACCCAAACAATGGCTCAAAAGACCAATCCAATAAAGTTAATTGCATGGTTCAAGACCAAGAAGGAGAAATTTGGATAGGAACAGATAAGGGACTAAAAGTTATTTACTCCTTAGACAATATTTTTGAAATGGGTACAACCAATAAATCTACAGTTACTTGTAATAATATAATATATCAAGAAGAAGGCATTGCTCAATACTTACTCAATTTCGACAATATAAATTGTATTATGTGCGACGGAGGAAATAGAAAATGGGTTGGAACAGAAAGAAATGGAGTATTCGTTTTCTCATCTAATGGAGATAAACAATTATATCATTTCACTGCAGAAAACAGTCCACTCTATTCAAATAGGGTCGTTTCTATGGCACAAGACCCAAAAACAGGAGAAGTATATATTGGAACCGACTTAGGAATAATATCCTATAAAGCAGAATCAATAGCAGGAGCAGAAAAAGCAGGAGACCTAACAGCCTATCCTAATCCTGTAAAGCCAGAGTATAATGGAATAATTGCAATTAAAGGCTTTGTTTCAGACTCTGATGTTAGAATAACCGACGTTACTGGAAATATGGTAGCACATCTAAAATCAATTGGAGGACAAGCCGTTTGGAATGGGAAAAACTTTAATGGAGAAAGAGTAAGCTCAGGAGTATATTTAATTTTTGGATCAGCACTTGAAGGAGAAGAAACAACAGTTGGTAAAATCCTATTTATAAGATAATTTAGCTAAATGATTTTCAAAACAAAAGGCATAGTCCTTAAATCATTTGCCTACTCAGAAAGCAGCATAATAGTTAAGATACTAACCAAAGAATTTGGTGTAAAATCTTATATCCTAAAAGGGAGCAGGAAACCAAAATCCAAACTTCGCTCCAATATCTTTCAACCACTATATATACTAGACCTTGAAGCATATAATAACCCCAAGAAAGACTTACAAATAATTAGTGAGGCAAAAATAGATTACGACCTCACAACCCTATTCTCCGACATAAAGAAAACAACAATTGGATTTTTTATTTCCGATATCATTAATCAATGCCTTAGAGAAGAAGAAAAAAATGAAGAATTGTATTGTTTTATAGAAAAGAAAATAATCGCCTTAAACTCTCTTGAAAACAACTATTCAACCTTTCATCTCTATTTTCTAACAGAACTATCTGAACACTTAGGCTTTAGGCCATTGAATAATTACTCACCAGAAAACCAATACTTCGACCTCAGAAAAGGATATTTTATCAGATCAAACCCAATCCACAATAACCACCTAAATGAAAAAGACTCCGCCCTATTCTCCACCTTCCTCTTCTGTGAAAATCCTATTGCAGAAAACAACAGACCAATAACACTAACAAAAGAAGAAAAAACAAAGATACTCACCATTCTAATTAATTTCTACGAAACTCACCTACTAAGCCCAAACTCAATAAAATCACACGAAATCCTTACAACAATACTACACTAATCAGAACAAAAAAAACATTCAGACCTAATTAGAAATCTATAAACAATATTCAGAACAGGTCAAAAAAAATACAGAATTACATACTAAGACCGTTGTAAAATCCAACGCACTCTTTAAATAAGTTTTTTTTATTAATCCAGTAAATCCTGATTCTGACTAAAAAAACTTACTCAAAATTTTTCCTTAATAAAAAAAGATTT
>JALNVJ010000137.1 GCA_023227645.1 Bacteroidales bacterium
CAAATGTGATTGACTGTGTGGATTGATATGTTAACTTTCGATTATTCTTCGCCTCCATGCATTTATTTCCTTTGAAATAGATATTTTCCATTGTGGAGCTCTAACATTTCTAGATACTAAACAACGATCAATTAAAGTTTTAAAATCTGAATTATTATACTTCTTGTTAGTTAATGTTTCAATAGTTTTTATAAAATCTGATAGATTCATTGGAACGATATTAACAAATTCTTCGTCATCACCTTTGTACCACACACCAATTCTGAAATTTTCCACAATATTATTATCAACGGTTGGAGCCACGAAAAGACAATATACATCTTTGTCTGGAAATTGATCTTTGTATTGAACGGTATGACGCCTAACAGGTTCGCTTTCAACCGCCATTTGTCTATGAGAATTTGTTAAAGTAACCTCTACAACTAGAACATAAGTTTCAAATTCAAAAAGTAAATCCGAACCACCACCAGGAGCCGTATTTCTTGGATGAAAATCTTGATCTATCGGGAACCTTCTTGTAGTATGTACAGGACTAACAATAGTGTCAATGGCTAGAAAACTTCTCCAAACAGCCCATTCCAAATAAGCTGGACGATCATCTATTTCAGGTCCATTTGGTACTGATTCCCCGTTTAATATTCTTAAATAATTTAAAGTGTCCTTTATTGATTCAACTGTCTGCTGTTCATTAGCATAATCTTCCTCTCTTTCCCAATTATTATATTCTATAAGTTCGAATCTTATTTGTCTTATCATTTTATTATCCGATTCTTCTGATAACCTATTAGCTTTTTTAAGAAGAGGGTTGGTTCTATCTCTAATGCCTTCTTTTAAGTTATTTATTTCTTTAAGTGCAAATATTTTATCATCAGTTGGCAATTTGAAACTATTCTTGTAGTATTCCGAAAAATAATTAGTTGGATTGGTGTCAAAAAGAAAGATGGGTTCTGATTTCAATAAAGAATCAACAAAATCCATTTTGTTGGATCTTATTACAATCGTTTGACCAATTCTAGAAAAAAGACCTGAAAGAGAAAAATAACGAAATGTTGTATCTGAGTAATCACTAACAACAGAATTTGGATCAATACCAATTTCATCTCCTAATCTTGTTTTGTATTGTTTTTTTAATTCCCTTGTTTCTCTAGTATTACTACATTCTGATAAAGCTTTTCTATATGCCAATATCTCTTCTACTATTTGCTCTGGAAGTTCATTTGTATGATTTCTGAATTTTTGAAGAAAAAGACCAGTCTCTAATTTATTCAAGCCATCGTGACCATTTTGTTGGAGTTTAAAAAGTACTTGAAGAAGTAATATAAATGGTTTCATTGACCCATCAGGAAAATTTCTTTCTAAAGAATTTGGTAATTCATAACAAACGAACTGTCTGGTATATATTTCCTCAATTTCAGGTATTGATTGAGCGTTAATCAATCTCCTACCTGCTGGTGTAATTTCAAATTTATGCTTTATTTCAGAAAGAGAGAGTAATTTAAAGAACTCTTCTGTTGTATATTTATTTCCGTTTAAATTGTAGTGATCATAACTTATAAAACCTAATTGGTAAAATACGGCTCGCCATTTACGACCATTCCAATCAGAAGATTCTCCTTCAAATTCGAGAATCTCACGTTCCTTTAATTTTGCATGAAGTCTTGCTTCAATTTCTGAACCTTTTGCATTACCTGAAAAGCCTTCCTCTAAAAAGACTTTTAATGCATTTTCAATTCTTTTAGGATTCCTTACTGTTGTATTTCCTATATTCCAAACTTTTGGCATAATTATATTCCAATAAATAAATATTCTTTAACTCTATTATTAACATTCCCTATTTTGTGAGATTGAGTTCCGAACGAATAGGTATAATCTATTTCATGAACTGAAACATGTTTCTTATATCCTTTTAATATTTCAGTTAACTCTTCTTTTGTTGGTAGAGAGTTTGACGAGTATGATACTGCAATTGTTGAATCTTTAAATTTTTCAAAAAGTCTTTCAAATTCATCATAGGTTTTCAACTTGTTTGAAAAGGGAGACTGATAACTTTTAAATTTCTTAGTTTTTGTGTTTTCTTGTATTTCTAAACCCTTCCAGTTTCTAACTAAACCTTCAACAAAATGATATCTTCGAACATAATCATTATCAGACTTAGGACTATAATATGGAGGATCTAAATACACTAAATCAGCTTTTATTTCAAGTTCTTGAGTTTTTTTATTAAAGGATTTATTATCAAGTCCATTATCAAATACAGCTGAATTGAAAAACGAAATATTATTTAAAAAATGTTCTTTTAAAGAGTCTTTTAAATCTTTCCGACCATCATCATAGCGATTACCAATAAATGTAAAAATCCCACGAGGTCTTTTTTTTATACATGCTCTTGAAAGAGCAGATAAAGCAATTGATTTTTTATAATCATCGTCTAAAAATTCAATATTAGTTCTTACTCTATCTAAAAAAGCATTATCAGAATCAGAAAAATACAAATCTTTGAATTTTTGACTAATAAAATTTGAAGTGTTTTCGTGATTAACTAAAAAGTCTATTTCCGCTTGGTCTATTTGTTGAAACTGATTTTCAATAATAGCCTTTGAATTTTGATAACTCATTGTCATAAAGTCATTTGAAAAGACTTTCTTTCCTTGACATTTCATAAAGTATCCAACTACATTACTACCTGCAAAAGCATCATAAAAAGATTTAAATTCATAATTTTTTAGAATGTTCCAGAGATATGGAATAATTTTATTTTTACTTCCCATGTATCTTGTGCCTGGAAATTTATCGAATTGATTCGTTAATGTTGGTATGTCTAGTTGCAAATTCATTATCCTCCAATTACAATTACATCTATTCCTTTTCTTTTTTTTGCATCACTATTTATCATTCTTCTAGTCTCAATAGTTTTAATTTCATAATCTTTATATAAATCTAAAATTACAGGATGATTAGAATTCGTAAGTATCACATGACAGCCTAAATTAACTAATCTGTCGAATTCTTCTTTTAATGCTAATTGATCTTCATGATAGAAAAATTCTTTTGTATATCTTTTAAAGTCGCCATACTTACCTACAGGATAATATGGGGGATCAAGAAATATGAAATCACCTTTCTCAGCATGCTTCTTTAATGTATCAGAATAATCAGCAAATTCAATTTCCGTATTTTGTAAAAATTCACTTGAATCTCTTAAAACTTTACTATTAAAAAAGTTACCCGAACCTTTTCCATAAGGCACATTAAATTGTCCTTTTTTATTTACTCTATACAATCCATTAAAGCAGGTCTTGTTTAAGTAGAGGAATCTTGCAGTCCTTTCAATATTTGATAAATTTTCAGGATTCTTTGCTCTCATATCATAATAAAATCTTTCTTCATTTTTATAGGTTTTTAATAAATTAATTACCTCTTCTACAGATTGTTTAATTGTCCTATATGTAAGAACTAACTCATAATTTAAGTCGGCAATTACTGCCTTTCTAGGGTTCAAATGAAAATAAAAAGCACCTCCTCCAATAAAAGGTTCTATATATTTGTTGAAATTATTAGGAATATACTTTGTTAATTCATTCAACAATTGAGTTTTACCTCCAGCCCACTTTAAAAATGGCTTTATACTAACTTGTTCAGGAAATAACCAAGTTTCTTCAACAGTCGCTAATCTTTCCTCTTCCTCTATCTTATACATGATTGGCTTCTTTTTTTATTTTTTTTGTAATATTTAATTTCCTCTTATGTAACTTATAAAAATTCACTAGTAAGTTTTTAATCTTTTAATTCACAAGCAATTTTTTTCTCATATTAATATAATAAAAAAAATCTATTTTTCTCAAAAAAATAGCTATTAAAATAGCTTGCTTTTTTATTGCAATTCTATTTACTCTTTAAATCTTCTTTAATGAAGATTAATCAATTTTTATTTTGGATAATAATTATCACAAAAAACATGCTATTGTTTTTTCTTAGTGTTCTAATTTTATCGCCAAATTTAGATAGTCTAGCTTTTTTTAATTGACATTATTTATCAAATATATCAAAACAAATTTTTATATACTATAATTAAATATTCATTTTCTAACAGACTTTTCAATAAGCACATTTGAGCGGTGGGAAAATAGCTCTTTTGTAATTGTATTATTGTGAGTTGAGATTCCTAACTGTCCAGAAGAACAAAAGCGAGCTAGCAAAAACTATTTTTTTCTTGCACCGAAAATTAAAAGATGCTCCTATCCAATCTGTATACTATTTTGATTTTACTCAATTTATCAATGTACAGCTG
>JALNVJ010000138.1 GCA_023227645.1 Bacteroidales bacterium
ATAGTATTCTTGTTTCAATCCATTTCCCTGTTATTAAATCATCGTCTTGAACCTCACGATTACATCCAGTGAAACTAAAAACTGATATTAGTAATATTGAACTTAAAATGATTAGGCTGTTAATTTTCATATTTTTTTGTTTGTTAGATTTTCTTTGAAAAGTTTTTTAATGTTATTGTGTCAAATATTAGATACATGGCATATAATATTAGATAGGATGCTACAAAAGGTATTATGTTTTCTCGTTTAAGCATAATAACAACTAAAAACACAATTATGTAAATAAAAAGCTTGGCAAATTTTACTAACATAAAAATATTTTCAAATTTCATTTTCTTGTTCTTCACAGAGGAATAAGTCCATACGTATCCTATTGCAGTGCAAATATAAAACATTAATATATAATATGGCAAATTAGGACTAATATTATTTCTGAAAAATATCATGGAAAATAGAGCAACAAAGCTAACTCCAATTGAAAAGAATGATAGATTTGTAAAATAAGATACTAAAGGATGTTTTTTCATAACCTAATAATATATTTAGGAGTTTGTTCCTATTGGTTTTGTTGGTTCAAATGGTTTTGGTGAGTTTGTTGTCATGCTACATTTTCCTGTGAATGTTGCTCCAGGTTCAATTGAAAGTTTTCCAATTGTAATATCTCCGTTTATTGATGAATTGTTTTGTAGTGATAAGAGTTCTTTAACTATAATATTCCCTTCAACTTTTCCTGAAATATCTGCATTCTGACAATTTATGCTTCCTACAATTTTTCCGCTACTACCTATAACAAGTTTGCCTTTAATGTTTAATGAGCCATCAACAATACCATCAATTCTTAAGTCTCCATCTGAAATAACATCACCCTTAATTGTTGTTCTATTACTTATAATATTTATTGCATTAGTGCTTTCTTGATCGTTATATGTTTTTGCCATAATCTATATTTGTTTTGTTAATATTCTTTACTACGTTAATAATGTAAATAGGTTTGTCTTTTTCTGTTTTATTACTCTTTAGTTGGAGGTTTTAGATAGAATATCCTAAAGAATTTTAAGTATGCCGGTATGTTTTTCCTATTATAGAATGTTGGATAGTTTTGAGTTGAGATAATAAAGTGTTTGTAGAGAGTAGGGTCAATATCGTTTAGGACTTCATTATTTGAAATAACACCTTTATAATAATTCATAGCTTTTTCTATACTCTCAAATCTATTTACTGTTATCATTTGTTGTGACATTGTGAATAATAGACTTGTTAGTTTTAAGTTATCGCTCTTATAGAATTTTGAATTATAGTTTGAGAATTTAATTTTAATTTCTGAGGAGTTTAATTTATCGTCATCAAATATCATAACATAGAAATGCTCCATATCTCTATATCTATAAACTAAACTTTCGGCATCTAATATGTCTTCATCATTAATTGTATGATCAATTATTTCGGTTTTAATTTCTTCAGAAGAGCTCTTTTGATTTTGAATATTATCTATAATACTTTTATTAGATTCTTTTTCTCTTTTTATTGGTTCTTCTTTATAGGCCAGGTTTTGACTTGCAATATTATAATTGGCACTAAGATACTTTAGTTGATTTTCAATTGTAGGAGTAATTGGATGTTCTGGATAGTTGTAAACTATCATATTTAAATCATTCATTAGTGAATCAATTCCAAATAGCTTTCCTTTTGCAATTGCTTCTATATATAGAAGTCGTGGTATATATGGTCCAAAACTAATGCTATCTATTGCCTGATTAGCCTTAAATATGGTTTGTTTATAGTCTTTCGTTGCGTAAGTACTATAAACCTCATTATATATCTTATCTGATTTCGAATTAGAGGAATTAAGTTCTTTCCAATAATCTGGGTTTTGAATCATCAATGCGAAGTCACTTTCTGGAAATTCATTTAATACTTTATTCTTATAGTAATTTGAATTAGGAGTTTGTCCTATTTTTTCATAAATCTTATATAGATGATAGGAGGAAGGGAGTGTTGTTGGGTATCCTGGATAACGTTTTTGAAGTTCTAGGAAGGTTTCTATGGCTTTTCCGTTATTTGTAAGTCCTTGATAATAAATATATCCTATTTCAAGTAGGGCTTTTGATATTTCAATATGTATTGAATCTTTTTTCTCTTGTGTTTTAGGAATATCTTTTGTGTAAAATTCTTTTATTGCTGGATTATTCTTTGTTTGTATTTGAGGAGGTTTAATGTTTCCATTTTCATCTAAAGAATCAGCTTCATTCATTTCTGATAAGTTATCATCCATATTATCAAAATCAAAACTTTGCTGTTTATCGCTGAGTCTCCAATTATCTTCAAGTTTTCTTGGTCCCCATATTCTCATAAACTCTGCTTTTCCTGCTTGAACTGTTGAAAGATTATAGAAATACCATGAGCTTGTTTGACGATTTTGATCATAAGGGTTTTGTCTAGTCATTTGAGCAAGTTTAGCTCGGGCAAGCTGTTCTGCTTTTTTTATTTCTTCTTGTTGTTTTTTATATTCTTTAATCCATCCATCAATCTTTTTATCTAAATCAGCCTGACTTAATACACTTAAAGCAAGTAGGCTATCCCATCTTGTTACAACTCTTAGGTTGGTAACTAGATTGGCTAAAACTATTTGTTTACTTTTAATTTGATTGTATTCAGGATAATCTTTCTTCATTACTGTTAAGGCTGTGTCGTAATAATCGTGAGCTGTCTCATATTTTTCCAATAACTCGTAGTTAACATCAGCTAATCTAATTGAGGAGGCGATTCTTTGATTTACATTTTTAAAAGAAGATGAAACCGATTTAGCCCAATATTCACATGCTTTGTCAACGTTTTTATCCTTAAAGAAAATTTCAGCAAGAGCATAGTATATTTGGTCATTATATTCTATGTTTTTTTCCTCTGTAGCCATTTTCTCTAACTTATTTTTTATTTTTTTGCTATCTCCTTTCTTAGGGTCATAACACATTGCTTGACGTAGTTGTGCTGCAAATCGCATATCATATTTTTTGGCTCTAATTGCAACTTTCCCAAAAATCTTACTTGCATATTCTAGTTCATTACCCTGTTGATATAGTTGTGCTTCAATAAACATTAATCTTGTATTTAGCGAACGAGAGTGAGAATATTTTTTGGTAAGTTGAATATATTCTAAAGCTTTGGAATATTTCTTTTGTGCTATAGCATTTTCAGCATAAACAGAATATAGGAACTTATTAAGTTTTTTTGGAGCTTTGTTTTCTTGGATTTTATTTCTTACTTGATCTAATGTGCTTTCTGCAAGTGAATAGTCCTTTTCCATACTAGAGGTGAAAGCTTGCCAAATCATTGCATTGTACATTATTGGTTCATCTTTCCATGCAGATTGAATATGTCGAAAAGTTGCTTGTGCAACCTTATAGTCTTTTTGGTAGAAGCTTGCTTTTCCGATTAGAAGGTAGGCTTTTTTTATCTCAGGATTTCTCTCCTTTTTATTGAAAACCATTGAGTGTTTTTTGATGACCTTAGAGCTTTTCTCAATGGCTCTATCCATATTGGGTTTGATAGACGATGCTTGTTCTTGTGTTCCTAATTTGAAAACAGGGATAATCCTTGAAAAATCATCTTTTTGATTGTCGTTAATTGATTTAACACCTTGTTTGAAAGCATCATTTCCATTCCAATAAGCATTATAATGAGCTACGGTTGTATGATAAGCTCTATTATACCATTTGTTTTTTTTAGTTGAGCATGAAACTAAAAAAAAAATCAAAGTTAAAAGTATAATTAGTTTTTTATATGTTGTGAATGATGCTTTCAATTTTTCTTTGTTTTCTCTGTTTATGTTTGATTTAATATATAATAACTGCTAAAGTTGTTATTATATTTTGTTTTCGTAAAATTAATATGTGTTTTATATTTATTTATATATTAATAGAATCAACTTTTCACTCTATTCTTTTATATTTTTTCTTCTGGAATACTAATATCTTTTGTGCTTTCATCTTTTTTCCAATAATCTTTATAACCAAAAGCTATATTCATTCCAACAAATACGTTCACTCCAGTTAGTTTTGTTAAATTATATGAAGAACGTAATGATCCGCCAAAATAGATATTAATCATATAGAGATTTAGATTAAGAGCAAGGCTTGGATTAAGGGCTGTAATGGAGTTGAAATGATTTTCAAAAGCAAATGTATTGCCTATAGAAAAGTTTAGGTATCTTTCTAATTGTGTTGTGTAGTAGATTGATATATAATGATCTGAGTAGTTATTCCCAAATGCACCTTTATAAAGTGC
>JALNVJ010000139.1 GCA_023227645.1 Bacteroidales bacterium
AAAAACTTTTTTATTAAGGAAAAATCTTTTTTTATTAAGTAAAAATTTTGAGTAAGTTTTTTTAGTCGGGACTATACAATATTTTGTGTAAACGGGAAAGTATAGATCTAAACTCAGAGCACTAATCTGTCCTCAAAGATACATAAAAACTTATTTAAAGAGTGCTTTGGATTTTACAACGGTCTTAGAATTATTTTTTTTGATAGAGGAGTCTCTTCTTGAGCTTGAATGCTAAAAGATAATAAACTCTTGATATAAATTTATAAACTCCTTATCTAGTTTTAAATTTATTAGGTTTATTTATTGTATTTAGCTAATTCTGATTTAGTATTTACTGATAATCAACTATATCGAAATTATCGAAAGGGTAGTCTCCTTTGATTATCTTCTTTGTTTTGAGATCTATTCCGTAATAGTTTTTTTCTTGTCCTGAGGATTTAATCCAAACGTATTTATTCATTAGGAAATTAAAAAAGTATTGAGCTGATAATGTTCCTGAAATATTTGCTGTTAGATAGGCATCTTCTACTCTAATTTTCTCGTAATCGTAGGATGCAAAATAACTACCATCAACAATATTTATCTCTCCATCAAATAAGTCTTGTGCCTCTTGGTTTAGGAAGAATACTAGTCTTGAATTGGTATCGGCCTCATTATAAATTAGCCAAGAATTAAATCTAACTCCATTAAGTAGTTTATAATATACTTCTTTATCGTTTCCTTGATAAACCAAACTATCTCTAATTGAAAACTCTTCAATTTCCAATTGTGCCACATTAAGTGTATGGTGAGTTTGATCAATTGTTTTTGGAAGCTCATTAGAATTTGATACTATAATTACATTGAAGCCTAAGTTTGATAGGGTAGTGCTTAGCTGGTAAGTGAAATTGCTAAGAAGCAAGGAGTCCTTAATTTCATTTATTAGTGGTGCATATTTGTTTATTAGATCATTTTTTAGGTCTGTATCTAAATTATCAAAGCCTTCAATTTTTGAAATGCTTTCGTTATTATATATTATATCGTTATTGATATATAAATATATAATATCTCTTTTTAGAGAATCATTTTGGTTTTTTAAAAATTCATTTGCATAGTTTTGTCCATTTGTTGTAAATGAAAAAAGTAATATAAAAATACTAATAAGCACTATTTTAGAATAGTGAACCTTGTATAAAGTCTTCATCACTATGGTCTTTATTAATGTCTAATTCAATTTCTTCTCTTTCTTGATTATCCTCGTTGTCTTCATCAACTTCTTCTTCTTCTTCTTCTTCATAAGGTAAGGATTCTAAAAGCTTTACATCTTTAACGATATACCTAGATAGTTTCTTGCCTTTGGCTTTATATTTAGTTATATCAGCAAATTCAGAAATATTGATTATCTCATTATCGATTGGTGTTCCTTTCTTCTCATCTTTCAGAATTAGTTCAACCATAGGTAACCAATCATTTGTTATATGTATAACTTCATAGTTTTGCCCTTCATCAATAAAGAATACCTTTTTATCCATTATCTCTTCAACTAAGAAACGTTTTAGAAAATGTTGTTTTCCAGCCTTATCATAATATATAGCTGTTATTGGTTTTTCTTCATTATATTTCTCAACCAATATTAAATCATCATCAAAATGGGTTGATAGGTCATAATTGGTTAGGCGATAATTACCTGATTTATATATTGTAATTAATTTATCATTTCCTGTAAATGTACCTAAGTATTTTCCTCTCTCATCAGCATTTAAACGTTTAACTGCTTCGTCAAACCAAATCTTCCTTGCCGATAGGGTGGAAACGCCTTCCATTTTCTTGGTTACTTTTCTAACAATATGGCGATTAAGAATATTTCCTTGAGCATTCTTTCCTTTAATTGCAAGGTCAGCAAAGTCAAAGTCAAAATTGGTTTTTCTTAATCCAGGCTTTGGTTTAAGGAAGACTGAAATAACTTCTGCCTCTCCATTAGGATTTGCAGAAAAATAAATAACCTTTGAACCCTTTGTTCCTTTTGTTAATAGGTATTCTTTATCCCTAATAATATTGGTTACAGCAAATCTCTTAACATAGGCCTTTCCAAATGCTCCATCCTGATATATCAAATTGTAAATAGTCCTTTCATCATTCCTTCTGAACACATCAACATGAATAATATCGGTTCCAAAAAAATCCTTTTCTTGAACTTTCTTCACAACAAAGCTTCCATCGCTTTTGAATGCAATAATATCATCTATATCAGAACAATCTGAGACATATTCATCGCCTTTAATCTTATAGCCAACAAATCCTTCTTTATAATTACAGTAAAGTTTTTCATTAGCAACTGCCACTGCTTGAGCTTCTATCACATCAAAGCTTCTTATCTCTGTTTTTCTTTCTCTGCCCTTACCATATTTCTTAAGTATTCTTTCAAAATAAGCTATTGCATAATCAACAATATGCTCTAAGTCGAAATTAACTTGTTTAATATCATCTTCAATGGCTAAGAGTATATCAGTTGCCTTATCTGAATTATATTTTGAAATCCTATCAATAGGAATCTTTCTTAATTTATGAATATCATCGATATTTGGTTCCCTAATTAAATTTTTGATAAAAGGTTTTAGACCTAATATAATTGTATCATCAATTTCTTTATCTGTCTTACAAGGTTTAATTTTCTCGTAAACTTCATTTTCAATAAATATTCTTTCAAGTGATACCCAATGCCAACGTTCTCTTAATTCTTCTAATTGAATTTCCAATTCTAATTTAAGAAGGTTAAGTGTTTTTTTGGTTGAGTGTTTAAGCATTTGATCAACAGGGAGGAAACGTGGCTTGTCATCATAAATAACACATGAGTTTGGAGAAATTGAAACCTCACAATCGGTAAAAGCATATAGTGCATCGATTGTTTGGTCAATAGAGGTGTCGCTTGGAAGTTGTATAATTATTTCAACATTTTGAGAAGTATTATCATCAATTTTCTTAATTTTAATCTTACCTTTTTCGTTTGCCTTAATAATTGAATCGATTAATTTTCCTGTTGTTGTCCAATAAGGTATTTCAGTAATTACTAGAGTCTTCTTATCTTCAATCTTAATCTTTGCTCTAACCCTTATCTTTCCACCTCTTAATCCATTATTATATCTTGAAACATCAACCATTCCTCCTGTTATAAAGTCAGGGAAAATTTCAAAAGGCTCATTCTTAAGAATTTTGATTGAACTTTCAATTAATTCGTTAAAATTATGTGGAAGTATCTTACAAGCTAGTCCAACCGCAATTCCTTCAACTCCTTGAGCTAGTAGAAGTGGGAACTTAATTGGTAGTGTTTCTGGTTCTTTGTTTCTTCCATCATAAGAGGAACGCCAAGAAGTGGTTTGAGGATTGAAAACAACATCCAATGCAAATTTAGATAAACGTGCTTCAATATACCGAGAGGCAGCAGCACTATCTCCTGTTAGAATATTTCCCCAGTTACCTTGACAATCAATTAAAATTTCCTTTTGTCCCAATTGAACTAAGGCATCTCCAATTGAAGAGTCTCCATGAGGATGATATTTCATTGTGTTACCAACAATATTAGCAACCTTATTATATCTTCCGTCATCCAATTCTTTCATTGAATGAAGAATACGCCTTTGAACTGGTTTTAACCCATCATTAAGATGCGGTACAGCTCTCTCGAGTATTACATATGATGCGTAGTCTAAGAACCAGTCTTCGTACATTCCTTTAACAGGAATAGTTTTATGAGTGTTATTTGTTTGAGTGTTTTTTTCTTCCATATATTTAGCCATCCTTTATGGCATTCTTATTACTCTAAAATTCAACTTTAGGTGCTGTTTCTGCTCCTTTTTCTGATGCAAAATAAGCTCTTCTTTCAAAGGAGAACATACCTGCAATTAAATTTGTTGGGAAACGACGTATCTTTGAGTTAAATGCATTTACAACATCTGCAAAATTTTGTCTTTCAACAGCAATACGGTTTTCTGTTCCTTCAAGTTGTGATTGAAGTTCAAGAAAGTTTTGATTAGCTTTTAAATCAGGATAACGTTCTACCACAACCATTAATCTATCCAATGAAGATTTAAGCTGGGTTTGTGTTTGTTGATATTTATCTAAGCTTTCTTGTGACATATTATTAGGGTCAACTTTTGCATTTGAAGCAAGGTTTCTTGCTTGAACTACTTCAGTTAGGGTTTCTTTTTCGTGAGAAGCATAACCCTTAACAGTATTTACTAAATTAGGAATAAGGTCAAGACGTCTTTGATATTGACTTTCAACCTTAGACCATTGTTG
>JALNVJ010000140.1 GCA_023227645.1 Bacteroidales bacterium
GGGGGGCAGAGAGGGTAGTTTGAAAGCCAGTGCCACAAAATCGAAGCTGATTCTATATGATAAAAGTAAATAAAACAATACTATATATTGGAGGATTTGAGTTGCCTGATAAAAATGCAGCTGCTCAAAGAGTAATTTCAAATGGTAAAATTTTAAGAGACTTAGGTTTTAATGTTGTATATATAGGGAATTGTTTTTTTGAAGGAAGGAATATTTTAATTTATGACGAAGAAGAAATTGGGGAGGTTTTTCTTAATTATAATAATTTACAGCATGATTCTGCTGAAAGTTTCGACAACAAGTCTTGTAATGAGGAGATATATTTGAATGTAGCGACTTATAAAATTGAAGGGGATACATTGATTTTATTAGAAAAGAGATTTATTCCAAATATTAAAACAAGATAATTTGGTTATGAAAAAAAGGACGCAAAATTAATTACGTCCTTTTACACAAAAATTACATGAGAATATTTATTTTATTATTCCTATTGAGCGTTGTATAAAGCTGTTTAGGGCTTCTCCTTTTAGGAGTCCTTGGCTAAGTAGTGCAAGATCTTTTAGTTGGGATAGGACTTGGGTTTGTTTGTCTTGATCTGTTTCTGTTAGGACTTCATTCATTAGTGGGTGATTGGTGTTTACTACTAAGTTATAGGTCTCTGGCATTTCTCCATAGAAGGAAGCCATTCCTCCACCGCCCATTTCACTCATTTCTTTCATCCTTCGCATAAATTCATTTTGAGTTATTGTTAAGGGGCTGTCTGTTTCGTTTAGACTTTCCATAACGATGGTGAACTTTTGCTTGTCAACCTGTGCTTCAACTAAGGTTTTTAGGCTTTCAATTTGTTTTTCATCAAGCTTAGAAGGTATTACCTCGTCCTTTGGTATTAGTTTGTCAATAACATCACTATCAATACGAACAAATCTTGAGTCTTGTATCTTTTGTTCCATTAGGTTTACTATGTGGTTGTCTAAGATTCCATCCATAAGAAGTACGTCGTAGCCCTTGTCTTTTGCTGATTGTATGTATGGATACTGCGAATCAACATTGTTTGTGTATAGATAGACTTGCTTATTGTCTTTGTCGGTTTGGTTTGCTTTGATTTTCTTTGTGTAGTCTTCAATTGAATAGAACTCATTTTCTATTGACTTAAAGAGGAATATCTTTTCTGCTCTTTCGTAGAACTTCTCGTCTGATAGCATTCCGTACTCAATGAATACTTTAATATCATCCCACTTCGCATTATACTCTTCTCTGTTATTCTTATACATCTCGTCAAGTTTATCTGCTACTTTCTTAGTTATATGAGATGATATCTTCTTCACGTTTGAATCGGATTGAAGATAGGAACGAGATACGTTTAGAGGGATATCTGGTGAGTCAAGAACGCCACGAAGAAGCATCATATATTCTGGTACAACTCCCTCAACGCTATCTGTAACGAATACTTGGTTGCAATAAAGTTGTATCTTATCTTTTGCTGGGTCTATATTCTTTTTAATCTTAGGGAAATAAAGTATTCCTGTTAGGTTGAATGGGTAGTCAACGTTTAGGTGTATGTGGAATAGTGGCTCATCGAAGTTCATCGGATAAAGCTCACGGTAGAAGTTTAGATAGTCTTCATCCTTTAGTTCCGAAGGTTTCTTCTTCCAAAGTGGCTCTGTATTATTAATTATTCTTGGCTTAGTCTTTTGAGTTCTTTTTGGCTCTCCCTTATCGTCTTTTTCTGTTTCTGAGTCTTCCCAATATTCTTCATCTCCAAAACGAATTGGAATTGGCATAAACTTACAGTACTTACTTAAGATTTCCATCACTTTAGAATCTTCCAAAAACTGCTTATTCTCATCATCAATATGCATAATGATTTCTGTTCCTCGGTCTGTCTTGTCTGATGCATCAAGCGTGTATTCTGTGTCGCCATCACACCACCAACGAACTCCAGGAGCATCGGTAAAGGATTTTGATTTAAACTCTACTTCCTTACTAACCATAAAAGAAGAATAGAAACCAAGTCCGAAATGTCCTATAAGCTGGTTTTGTTCAAGCTCTGACTTGCCTTTGAATTTCTCAACAAACTCTTCAGCACCAGAGAAAGCAATCTGATTGATGTACTTGTCAACTTCTTCTTCACTCATACCAAGACCTCTATCAATAACAGATAATGTCTTTTTCTTTCTGTCAATCTTAACTTCAATTGTAAGGTCGCCTAATTCTCCTTTAAACTGTCCTAAGGATGATAATGTCTTTAGTTTTTGGGTAGCATCAACTGCATTAGCTACTATCTCTCTTAGGAATATTTCATGGTCAGAATAAAGAAACTTCTTAATAATAGGGAAGATGTTTTCTGTCTTTACGTTTATTTTACCTTTCATATATTGTTATTTTTTTAATGTTTAATATTTTTCTTTTCAAGTCTCCTACAATCAATCCTTATACCATTCTTTCTTGTGTGCCAATTTGTCAGAAGAGAAAAGCTTGTGAGTAAAATGCTTTTTTTTTAAATAAACTCCTTATCTTTGAAAACTGATTTATTAAAACAATAAACAAATAAATAATATGGAAATAGCATTGATAGTAATTGTATTAGGCTTAATAATAGCTGTAATAATAATGGCTCTTATGTCTTCTAAAAATAAAGTAGAGACTAATCCTGAATTAGAATCAAATTATAAGACTTTAGAGTTAAAGTATAGTCAATTAGAAGTTAATTATAGCTTGTTAGATAGAGAAAACAGCTCTCTAAAGGCTGACTTAAGGAATAAGGAAGAGAATTTGAATAAGGAGGTTGAAAAGAATAATGCAGTATCTAAGCAGTTTGAAGATTTAAGGAAGGAGTTTAGTGATTTGACAAGTTCTAATAATGTCCTATTATCAAATTTTAAGAACAAGGAAGAACAACTTAGTAAAGAGTTAGAAAAGAATAATAAGTTAATAGTTCAATTGGAAGAAGAAACAAGGAAGTCTCTTGAGCTATCGAACTATAACAGCACTTTGAAAGCTAATAATGATGCAATTGAAAAGAAAGAGCTGGAGATTAAGGAGGAGTTTGACAAATTGCAAAAACAAGCCAAGATAGAATTTGTAAACTTGGCAAATGAAATATTAAAAAACAAGACAAGTGAGTTTACGGAAACCAATAAGCTAAATATAGAAAACTTATTGAAACCTTTGGATATAAGCATTAAAGCGTTTAGAGAGAATGTGAATACTAATCTAACAGAGGAAACAAAGCAACGTTCACTACTCCAAGCAGAGATAAAGAAAGTTATGGAGCAAACTACTTTGGTAAGCGAGCAAGCTAATAATTTAGCATCTGCACTAAAGGGTGAGAACAAGAAGGCAGGGAACTGGGGAGAAAATGTATTAGAAACCATACTTCAAAACACAGGCTTAGTTAAAGGAGAGCATTATATAACACAAGACGTGCATAGGAATGAAGAGGATAAGAAGATAATCCCTGATGTTGTTGTTTATTTGCCAGATAACAGAAAGGTAATTATTGACTCAAAGGTTTCGCTTGTGAACTATGATAACTATTTCACCGCTGAAGCAGAAGAAGACCAAAAGAAAGAACTTACTAAGCATATAGCATCGGTTCGCAATCATATTAATGAGCTAAGTCAAAAGAAATACGATGATATTAAAGGTAGTCTTGGGTTTGTGATGATGTTTGTGCCAATTGAATCAGCTTATTTATTAGCTATGCAAAACGATAGGACATTATGGGACTTTGCTTATAATAAGAATGTAGTCTTAGTCTCTTCCACAACTCTTATCTCCAGTCTTAGGATATTTTCTGACCTATGGAGAACAGATAAATTAAATAAGAATGCTGAAAAGATAATAGAAAATAGTGGTAAGTTGTATGAGAAATTTGTTGGTTTCTTAGAAACATTTGAAGATATCGGCAAGAAAATAAATACAACCACTGACTCTTATAATAAAGCTTATAACCAATTGAAAGATGGTAAAGGAAATCTAATTAAGCAAGCAAAAGATATTCAAGCCTTAGGGGTAAAGACTTTGAAAGTTATACCAGAAATGTTTGAAGACTATGATGAAGAGAAGGAAGGTTAAACTCTTTATTATAATTTAACCAAGAACTGAGCTGTTAGACGTGAACGCTGTTCTATAATTATCTCTTTGTCTTGTATTAAGTCTTTGATTGCCTCTTCACTATAACGCCTTATTGTTATTAGCCTAAGGTTATTATTATATTTAATGGAGTAGCTTGGAGATAACTCTCAAATTAGCTTTTGTAGAAGCA
>JALNVJ010000141.1 GCA_023227645.1 Bacteroidales bacterium
GAACTATCGGCAATTGCAGTTAGCAAGGGTCCGGGTTCATATACAGGTCTTAGGATTGGAGTTTCAACTGCTAAGGGCTTTGCTTATGCTTTAGATATCCCCCTAATTTCTGTTGAAACTCTTAGGATTTTGGAAATGGGAGCTAATAATAAATATACTAATTGTTGTACGGTGGCAATGATTGATGCTAGGAGGATGGAGGTTTATGCTGTTATTTACGATGAAACTGGGGGTGTTATAAAGGATATCTCGGCTGATATTATTGAAAAAGGGATTTATGATAATTTTTTGATCAATGATAAGAAATATGTATTTGTTGGTGACGGGGCTGAAAAGGTGATGGGGTGTTTTCAAGAGAAATCAAATGTTTTTTATGATAATCAAATCATATTAGATTCAGAACTAATGATTGATATTGCTTATAATAAATTTTTGAAAAGCGATTTTGAGGATGTTGCATACTTTGAACCTTATTATTTAAAGAATTTTGTGGCTGGAGTGTCTAAGGTTAAAGGGCTTTATTAGAAAAAAAAGAAATGGGAAAAGATAAATTAAGACGTTTTGCAGAGAATGAGACCTTCCAGAATATGTTCTTTGAGGAGTATTTGAAACTAAAAGAAAAGGGTGGCTTTAATCTGAAAGGGAAATGGAGGCAAGATTTTTTTAAGAATGATAATCCAATAGTTTTAGAATTGGGTTGTGGAAAGGGAGAATATACTGTTGGATTAGCTCAAAAGTATAGTGATAAAAATTTTATTGGTATAGACATTAAGGGATCAAGAATGTGGAGGGGTTGTAAGACTTCGAATGAAAATGGAATGAATAATGTTGCTTTTATTCGTAGCCAAATAGAAATTCTTGATATGTATTTTGAAGAGAATGAAGTGGATGAGATATGGATAACCTTTCCTGACCCTCAGCTAAAGAAGCCCAACAAAAGACTTACTTCAAATAGATTTTTGGATCGCTATAGAAAGGTATTGAAAAAGGGAGCAATAATACACCTTAAAACCGATTCTCAAGACCTTTACTCCTTTACTATGGATGAGGTGCTTATTCCAAATAAGATGAATGTATTATTTCACACAGACAATCTATATAATTCGGGTTTTAATGATGATGTTATTGAAATTACAACTTTTTATGAGAATATTTATTTGGGTCAATCGAAACCTATAACCTACATAAAGTTTGAAATTTAGATATAATTGAGCAACAAAAATAAAGATTTTGACGTTGTAAATGTTAAAATATGAATTATTAGAAAAGAATAAGAATTATTATTAATCAAAAAAAATAAAAAGATGAGAAAATTAATTTTGGCATTAATGCTATCTATTGTTTGCTTAGGAGCAAATGCACAAACCCCTGAAGAGGCAGAGAAAATCAACAAATGGATTGACACTTATCAACAGCTTAATGAGGCAAAGGATTGGGACGCTATGGTTTCTAAAGCAGGAATATGCAAGCAAGAAATTCCAGAATGGGAATATGTTTATTATTATTCAGGAATTGCATACTATAACTTAAAACAATATGATAATTCTATAATGAATTTTTCAATCTTTATTGACAAAAATAAAACCGAAGCAGGAGCTTATTTGCTTAGAGGACATTCATATTCTGAAAAGAAAGATATTGAAAAAGCAATTGCAGACTACAATGCTTATTTATTAGCAAATCCAAACGACATCCCAACAATGTTATCAAAAGCAAATGCTTATCTTAATGTTAATGACCTAAATTCTTATGTTAAAGAACTTGGAATGGTTATTGAAAAAGATGCAAGCAATGTTAGTTTATTGGAAAACAGAGCTAATGCCAATGCAAATTTAAACAACTGGGATGCAACAGTTACTGATTATAACAAATTGATTGCAATTAATCCAACAAAGGTTGATTATTATAATAACCGTGCTTACGCTAACTATTCATTAAAAACACCTGAAAGCTATAAATTAGCAATTGCTGACTATAATAAAGTGGTTGAAATGGGAGCAGGAAACGAATCTGTATATCTTGCATTAACATCTCTAAATGGTGCAATGAAAGATGCTAAGTCTGAGATTAAGGCTTGGGATAAATTAATTGAATTACAACCAAATAATATTGATAATGTATATCGTCGTGGTGCTGCAAAATATAATGCTCAAGACTATAAGGGTGCTATTGCTGACTTTGATATTGTTATTAAGGCAGACCCTAAACATATCAATGCATTAAAACGTCGTGCAACTTCAAAATCAAAAGCAGGGGATAAGGTAGGAGCTCAAGCTGATGCTAAACTGATAAAAGAAATTGAAGGTTAAAATATAACTAGTTAATAAATCTACAAATATTATTAAATGCAATAAGCTCAAAAGGTTTATTGCATTTTTTTTATTTACCCTCTGACAAAAGGGTTTTGTTTTTAGATAGGGCGTAGCTTAGTATAATAATAATTATACCCGTAATAATAAGTATTGTATCAATTGAAACAATGTCGGCAATAGGTCCAAAAACAACCATTCCGAGAGGAACCATAGAGGTGTTAATCATTGCTAATATTCCAAAAACTCTTCCTAGGTATTCTTGTTCAACTTTTTCTTGTATTAGGACGGTTGATGTTGTGTGGAAGAGGGGAACTGCAATGCCCATCAATACAATTATTGCACAATAGAACCAAAATAATATACTGAATCCTAACAAAAAGGTTGTTAGTCCAGTAATTGAGAATGCGAAGGCCATCATATTTATCTTATTCTTAAAGCCTCTGAAATAACCAATAATAATTCCTCCCACCATCATTCCTATTGAGAATGCAATTTCAATAAAAGTTAGACGCCAAACTTCTGATCCATAGTTTCTAACCACTTGTAGAGGAGTTAAAAAGGAAACAGGGGCAATTAGGAAATAGAAAAAAATGCAGTAGATTATGAAATTCTTAATGTATTTATGTGTTTTGATATAGTTAATACCTTCTTTCATATCCTGAAGATAGGTCTTCGCTTTTCTGTCTAATGCCTTTGCGTGAGAGGGTACCTTTATAAAAAATAGAAATACAAGCACTGCAAATAGGGCTGTGAAAACATCAATAAAGAATATAGATTCGATGCTTGCAAATGTTAGTAGGAAGGCAGCTAACATTGGAGATAGCAAAAGAACCATTGAGTTTATGCTACTATTTATTCCATTTACTTTTTTTAGTTTGTTTTGGGGAACAAATTGAGGGATAATGGCTCCAACGGCAGGGTTTTGAATGCCTGAACCTATTGATCTCATTGCCATAACCACAAATAATAACCAAATATAATTATGACCAAACATAAACAAGATAGCTAAAATAAGAGTTGCAATTGCAATAAAAGAATCGGAAAGTATAATTATAAGTTTTCTATTATACCTATCTGCCCAAACTCCAGCAAAGGGAGAAAGAAAGAAAGCTGGTACAAATCCACAGATAATTGATATTGTCATCATTAATCCAGATTTGGTTTCCAAAGTAATATGCCACATTATTGCGTATTGGACTAAGGAAGAACCAAAATTTGATATTGTTTGGCTTCCAAGAAATAAAACTACATTCTTAATCCAGCTTTTCGGCATATAATTTTTTATAAGTTTGAGATGGCAAAAATATAACAATATAATTAATTAATAGGTATGACTTAGAGTTATTTTGAATTAAGGCTAAATTGTTAAGCCTAATTTGATTTTATAAACTAAAGATTAGGTTATATCTTAATTTCTTTATAATTTTGCAATCTAATTTACGATAAATAACTTAATACTAAAATACAATGGATAACGATAAACTATTTTCTGAGTTTCCTCCAATTTCAACCGAAAAGTGGGAAGAATTGATAATGGCTGACCTAAAGGGAGCTGATTACACAAAGAAGTTAGTGTGGAAAACAATAGAAGGAATAAATGTACAACCGTATTATAGAGCGGAAAATCTTAATAACCTTAACTTACATCCTTCAACAAAAGAAACTAATAACTGGGATATTCGTCAAGATGTTTTTGAATCTGATATTAAAACTGCAAACGCAATTGCTCTTGCAGGAATTAAAAGAGGAGTAAGTTCTATTGGTTTCAACGCTGGAATGATTGAAACTGACAAGGACTTAGAAGTTCTTTTAGAGGGAATAGATCTAACCAAGGTTAAGGTAAACTTTCTAATAGCAAAGAGTTTTTTGGATTTAACCAATAAGTTTATTGCTTATATTAAGTCTAAATCAATTGATAAGAACTTGGTTTTAGGCTC
>JALNVJ010000142.1 GCA_023227645.1 Bacteroidales bacterium
ATTAATTAGTAAAAAAATAAGATTTATACAAACACAAACAAGGAATAGGTATTCTTTGATTAGAATACCATATTCCTCTAATAACTTTGTTGTGAAATGTCTTATTTTATTTCAACTTTCGCACCAGCTTCTTCTAAGTGAGCTTTTAATGCTTCAGCTTCATCTTTAGATACTCCTTCTTTCAAAGGTTTTGGAGCTGCATCAACAAGTTCTTTAGCTTCTTTTAGTCCAAGACTACAAAGGTCTTTTACTAATTTAACAACATTTAATTTTGATGCACCTGCTTCTACAAGGATAACATCAAATGAAGATTGTTCTTCTGCTACAACTGCTGCTGCTGCTGGACCAGCCACTGCAACTGCTGCTGCTGCTGGTTCAATACCATATTCATCTTTTAATATGTCTGCTAATTCTTTAACTTCTTTAACAGTTAGATTAACTAATTGTTCTGCAAACGCTTTTAAATCTGCCATTTTATTTTATTTATTAAGTTTTAAACAATATTATTATTATTCAGCTTTTTCCGATAATGTTTTTAATACGCCTGATAATGTATTACCACCTGACTGCAATGCTCCAATAACATTCTTAGCAGGAGACTCTAAAGCTGCAATTATATCAGCAATAAGTTCTTTCTTAGATTTGATATTAATCAATGTATCTAAGTTATTGTCTCCAATATAGAATGATTCTTCAACATAGGCAGCTTTTAATATTGGTTTTGGAGATGTTGCTCTAAAATCTTTAATTAATTTAGCTGGTACATTATTGACGTTTGAAAGCATGACCGAAGTTGAACCTTTAAGAGCTGGGAAAATTTCTGAATAATCTATCCCAGATTTTTCCATTGCTTTTCTAAGCAATGTATTCTTAACTGTCATGAGTTTAACCTCTCTACGGAAGCAAAGTCTCCTAAGTTTAGCTGTGAAAACAGAATCTAATCCTGATACATCAACTAAATATAAATAAGGAAATTTTGATAACTCAACTCCAATAGATTCGATTAACTGTCCTTTATCTTCTTTTATCATATTTCAAAAGTTTACTCGTGAAGATTATTTACTTATGGATTTTGGGTCAATTTGTACACCAGGACTCATAGTTGAGGAGATTGTAATACTCCTAACATAAGTTCCTTTTGCTGCAGTTGGTTTTAATTTTAAAATAGTTGTTAATACTTCATTTGCATTCTCGCTTATTTTATCATTTTCAAATGATACACGAGCTACTCCAGTATGAACAATACCATATTTATCTACTTTAAAATCTATTTTACCAGCTTTAACCTCTTGGACTGCTTTACCGACATCCATTGTAACTGTACCTGTTTTAGGGTTAGGCATTAAGCCACGAGGACCTAATATTTTTCCTAACGCTCCAATTTTAGGCATTACACTTGGCATTGTAATAATTACATCGATATCCGTCCAACCGCCTTTTATTTTATCTAGATATTCATCTAAACCAAAATAATCAGCTCCGGCTGCCTTAGCTTCTTCCTCCTTATCAGGAGTACAAAGAACTAATACTCTTTTTGTTTTACCTGTACCATGTGGCAAAGTAACAATACCTCTTACCATTTGATTTGCTTTACGAGGGTCAACTCCTAAGCGAACATCAATATCAACTGATGCATCAAATTTAGTAAATGTAATGTTCTTCACAATAGATACAGCTTCTTCAAGAGAATATTGTTTAGTTAAATCGTATTTAGCTAAAGCCTCTTTTTGTTTTTTCGATTGTTTTGCCATTTTTTTTTGTGAAAATTCTAATTAATACTTGCTAAAGATTATTCTTTAACAGTGATACCCATACTTCTTGCAGTACCTGAAACAATAGACATAGCGGATTCAATAGTAAAACAATTTAGGTCGACCATTTTTGCTTCAGCTATTGTTTTTACTTGATCCATTGTTATAGAAGCAACCTTATCTCTATTTGGTTCTGCTGAACCACTTTTAAGTTTAGCTACATCTTTTAATTGTACAGCAACAGGGGGTGTTTTAATTACGAAATCAAAAGATTTATCAGCATAAACAGTAATAATAACTGGTACAACTTTACCAGCTTGTTCCTGAGTACGAGCATTAAACTGTTTACAAAATTCCATTATATTAACACCCTTAGCACCTAATGCCGGTCCTACTGGTGGAGATGGATTTGCAGCAGCTCCTTTGATTTGTAATTTAATTAATCCTGCAACTTCTTTTGCCATTTTGTGAATCTGCTTAAAGATTATTAAAAAATTAAATTATAATTATTCTTTTTCAACCTGAATGAAAGAAAGCTCTACTGGAGTTTTACGACCAAAAATTTTGACTGTAACTTTCAATTTCTTTTTCTCATCATTTATTTCTTCAATCGTTCCAGAGAAATTACTAAATGGTCCATCAACAATTTTTACAGATTCACCAATTATAAATGGATCTGTTAATTCTTCATTTTGACCTTGCAATTCATCTACTTTACCTAGAATACGTTTTACCTCTTCATCCTGAATAGGAACAGGGTCTCCGTTTTTCTCAGAAAGAAAATGTATCACATTAGGAACACTCTTTACAATATGAGCAATTTCACCAACCAAGTTAGCTTCAATCAATATATAACCAGGATAAAGAGTTCTATCTTTAGAAACTCTTTTTCCATTACGTACTGAATAAACTCTCTCAACTGGTATTAAAACTTGTGAAACATATTCTTGTAAACCAAGTCTGGAAATTTCATTATCAATATACTCCTTAGCTTTCTTTTCTTTCCCAGCTATTGCTCTCAAAACATACCATTTCTTAGTTTGCTCACTCATAATCTGAAATTAGTTAATCGAATAATTATCAAAAATAAACATATGATTGCCTTCTATATATCTCAATGACAATTGTCGGCGGGAAGCAAGATATATAAAATAAACAAGAAGGGATTAACCCATCATGCCATATAAGTAACCAAGTAAGCCTTTCCAAAACAATGTTGGATGAACTCCACAAGATATATCCATAATGAAAATCATTAAGGCAATAATAAGTGAAGCAACAAATACTACAATAGTACTATTGTTTAACTCTGACATTGTTGGCCACGAAACCTTATGTATAAGTTCATCGTAGCTGTCTTTAACGTAATTAATTATCTTAGACATATCAATATTTATATTTATTTTAGCAGGGGCAGAGAGATTCGAACTCCCATCAACGGTTTTGGAGACCGCTATTCTGCCGTTGAACTATGCCCCTAAAAAATTATGAAGAGAATTTCCCTTCATAATTTTATATTATTTAGTCTAGTAATTCAGTTACCTGACCAGCACCTACTGTTCTTCCTCCTTCACGGATAGCGAACTTAAGGTTTACATTTAATGCAATTGCTGCAATAAGATTAACTGTAATTTCTAAGTTATCACCAGGCATAACCATTTCAACTCCTTCTGGTAAAGAAATTTCTCCAGTTACGTCAGTTGTTCTAAAATAGAATTGAGGACGATATTTATTATGGAATGGAGTATGACGACCACCTTCTTCTTTCTTCAAAATTACAACTGAAGCTTTGAAGTTTTTATGTGGCTTAACAGAACCCACTTTCGCGATAACCATACCACGACGGATTTCTTCTTTATCAATACCACGAAGCAATAAACCAACGTTATCACCAGCTTCACCTCTATCTAATATTTTACGGAACATTTCAACACCTGTAACAACAGATTTTAATTTTTCAGCTCCCATACCGATAATATCAACTGGATCACTTGAATTAATTACTCCTGTTTCAATACGACCAGTAGCAACAGTACCACGACCAGTAATTGAGAATACATCTTCAATAGGCATTAAGAAATCTTTATCAACATCTCTTGCAGGAAGTGGAATCCATGTATCAACAGCATCCATTAATTCCATTACCTTATCTTCCCATTTTTCAACACCGTTAAGTGCACCAAGAGCAGATCCACGGATGATAGGAGTATTGTCACCATCGAAATCATAGAATGAAAGAAGTTCTCTCATTTCCATTTCAACAAGTTCTAACATTTCTTCGTCTTCAACCATATCGCATTTGTTCATGAAAACAACCAATTTAGGAACGTTTACCTGACGAGCTAATAGGATGTGTTCACGAGTTTGAGGCATAGGACCATCAGTTGCAGCAACTACAATGATAGCACCGTCCATTTGAGCAGCACCAGTTACCATGTTCTTTACGTAGTCGGCGTGTCCTGGACAGTCAACGTGTGCGTA
>JALNVJ010000143.1 GCA_023227645.1 Bacteroidales bacterium
AAGAACCACCCTTGGTTTTTCAATGTCAATAACTATAAAGCTTTCAGAACATAAATAATTCTTCTTATTACCTATTTGAGCATAGAGCATAACATCAATTCTATTATTATCTCTAACAATTGTGGTATCCTTCTGATAGGTTGTTCCATCATTACCCAAGCAATCAATAGTCATACTCTCCTTATAAGTTCCTAAATCCACATTAATCATATAATCACCTCTGCCAATCTTCCTAATCTTACCATTACCATTAGAAACCTCTGCAATAATATAATCATCTGCAATGCCCTCCACCGCAATAGAAATTGGATTATCAATCCCCTTATAGAGAATATTCATATTCCTAGGGGCAATAATTGTTTTAGGCATAATTACATCCTGTGCATTAAGACCCACAAAACTAACGATAAGCAAAAGAACTAAAAAACTAAACTTCTTCATAATGATTTTTATTAAAGGTTAATTATCAAAAAACTATTTCTCTATTAACTCCTAAGCATAGTGTTTTATTATGCAATTATATTTTATATTCTTTTGTTATTACTAAAATATTTTATCTGATATATAATCCCTTTATATTTACATTTACTCTATTTTTCATTTGCACTGCTTTCATTTTTAATTGTTTTATCGATTTAATATATTATAGTAATATGATGAGGGAGAATAAAACCCGAACGAAGGGGTGTGGTTTATATTATGAACAAATAGATATGATTGGTAAAAAATATTAAGTTGCATTGCTTACAATTAATGATAGGATAATAGGTATAGTAAAGATTTGAAAGTTAACAGAAAAAGAAGTAGATGCTTTAGCTCGTGTAACAATAAAACACTATTGTCTTATAAGAACTTAAATTTTAGATTAACCGTATATAATTGGAAAGAACCGAAGGCCAACGGCCTAGCTCTCGCTTTTCATGAAAAAAATGCAATTAAGTTAAATATTTTGTTTTACTTTGCAAAACCATTCCATTCATATGAAAGAGCTTGTAATTTGCACTTAAACGGATTAATTAAACAATATTTCAAAAAAGGTTTGGTTTTTGTGCATACATACAAGAGGTTGAATATAGTTTAATAATTGACCCGCTAAAAGTTTTGGGTCTTTGTCCCTTTTGGAACAACTAAATAAAGTATTAACAGCAGGAAATAAAGTTGCATTTAGGACTTGAATTTTGCTAAAGTATTAACGAGAGATGAAATACTTGCACTTGTAATTTGAATTATGCAAGTAAATACTGCAAAGGTTTATGAATCCAGTAAAATTAAAATTTAAAGGGGGACAATTATTGATAGGAGATGGATATCCAATAATTGTGAATTGTAATGTTGGGGTCAATCATAAAGAAAAATATCTTAATGAAATAAGAAAAATTGACGACTTATTTGCTGATTGTAATACTCATCCTGATACTATGATGGATTTATCCATTTGTAGTATAAAACAAAGTATAGCTAAATACATTATAACTAAATATAACATCCCTGTAGGTATAGTTCCTGCATATACAGTTTATTCAAAAGAAGAAGGAATTGATAAATATAAACTTCTTGATAACATTGAAAAAAGTGCTGAAGAAGGTATAGCTTTTATGACTATGCATTTTACAGCAGATCAAGATATTTATCAGATTGCCAAAAAAAATAGAAATATTCCTACAACAAGTCGTGGAGGTGGAATAGTATTGTCGGATAAGATAATAAACAAGAGAACAGATAATGTTTATATATCAAATATTGATAAAATAATTTGTCTTGCAAAAAAATATTCATTTGTAATTAGTTTAGGGGCAACTTTTAGACCCGCAGGGATAATAGATGCTTGTGATGAGGCTCATATAAAAGAAACTTTAAAGCAGATAGAATTGAGTAAATATATACAAGAAAGAGGTGTTGATGTTATTGTTGAAAATGTTGGACACATTGGGATTGACAATATTATTAACCATTCAAAACTATTACGAGAAGCAAATTCTCCAATTATGCCATTGGGTCCTACACCAATTGATAGTGCGATAGGATATGATCATATAGCTTCAGCTATTGGTGCTGCATTTATGGGGTATTGTAATTGTGCTCATATAATTAATGCTATTTCTCCATCAGAACATTTAAGGTCAGGTTTTGATATAGGAGACATGAAGAATGGAATTATTGCAGCTAAAATTGCCGCACAAACGATTAATGTTACAAGATTTGATAATTCGATGATGGTTGAGAGCCAGATATACACAAAACGTTCAGAAAATAAGTCATGCTTTATCACTCCTAATATATC
Organism: Bacteroidales bacterium; assembly: GCA_023227645.1. Classification (GTDB taxonomy): domain Bacteria; phylum Bacteroidota; class Bacteroidia; order Bacteroidales; family P3; genus UBA10566. Next base: position 2,282 of record JALNVJ010000143.1, read on the forward strand.
ATGCTCTCGTTGTAGTAAAATTTGCCCTTTAAAAATATAAGATTATGAAAGCCAAATATTCTCTTCCGGGATTAAATGCAGATAATGCTAAGACGAATAAGGGCTTAGATAAAAAAAAGCAATATGGGATTAAAGTTTCATTATTCTATAATAATCCTAACTCATTTTACAGAGAATATTGTGAGAACTTGGACAATTCAAAAATTAGAGAAAAACGGTTTCTTGAATTTGAAACACCTAATAGGGCCTTTGTAACTCACGAATATGATATGGAGATCAATGATGATTTTGATTATTCTAAGTATTATTATTTATTTAATCCTATAACTCGACTCAGTTGGTTGAAAATTTCTCAAGAAGGTAAGCGATTATCAATTGCAGGTGAAAAAGAGACAAAACGTATTGTTCAAGATATATTAAACGAAGAATTATCATGTTTATCTAATCCTCAAAAAGAATTTGAAGATTTATGGGAACGTAAAAAAGGATTTCCTTGCTTTATCAAATTAGAAGATGGAAATTGTAAGAATTTTTTACTCTCTGCATCATATTATGATTCTCTTAGACGAGATAAAGTTTATATAAATTCTTCAATTAAAGATCTTTTTTATCCATTATTAGAAAGAGAAATAAAGTATGAATATTACCCACTTAAAATGAAAACGTCTTGGTTATATATTAAAGCACCAAAAGATTTTAATATTAGACATAACAAGAAAAAAACTATATTCTTTCCAGACAATAATAAGATTGATTATATTAATTCAGAGGGGATGGAAGCTGATCCGGATAAGATCGCTTTAACAATCAAGAATAGGAAAGTTTGTGATACCAATGACTATACTGTAACAATTAATTTTGATATTATAGTCCCATCATCATTAAAGGTATGGTTTTTATCAATATATTACTTATCATTTATTGCGTTGTTATTTTTAGTGTTGAATTTTTTTAATAAACTTCTATTATTATTTATAGATCCAATTTTCCTTAATGATCCAATAGGTAAAACGTTAAAGGGTAACGATTTAGGCGGAATGGTATTTGCTATAATTGCTGCAATAATTGCAACAAGAGGATGGATGATTTCGGAAGAAACTATTCTAAGAAAATACTCAATTTTTATAAGTATAATAATGTGTGCAATTATATTTTTCTATATAGTTAATTTATTAATAATATAGAAAATACATTTTTTTAGATGCTATATTTTACTAAGTATTATTTCTCTTTAAGAAATTTCTTATAAATTTCCATATTATAGTTTGTATATTAGATCGGTCGTGCAGTTTCTTTTGCAAACTACGTGACAAGTCTATCATCAATCCTGCACTTCTCTATTTTTTAAATTTTTTTATCCGTTACTATTTATTTTAATTTGGATGCAAACTCTTTTGTATTTTCATTGCTTATATATCGAATTCTACTCTTAACTATATTTTCGGCCTGCCATTTGCAACGCAATAATAAGGGCTCACATTAATTTTTTGGGGACTAAGCGAAAAGTTTATAAAGTCTGAATAGGAAAAAGTCAGTATCAGTAACTCCTCTTAGATTAGCTCTAAAGAATTTGCTCGTGGTTGTATTTGATAGTATGTGCAACGGTATTAAATTCTTTCAGTTGTAATTTCTCAGTCTTATCTATCCATTTTAAGAGTCTATCCTCTGCATCACTTCTAGAATGAAGTTCATATATGCTCCTAAATTCTAATATGTGTTCATATGCTGTATTTAAGAGAGGATAATGTTTAAATAAAAGCTTGACTCTATGTCCTTGTATTTCTGTCCAATTAGATGCTGCAATCCTTCTATTGCTAACTTCTCCTAGCTCTTCAACATTTGTTATCTTAAAATGCTCAAGTAATCCCGCTGGTAAAAAATAACCTATTAGTGCTTTTTCCAAATCTCTTTTTTTTATGC
>JALNVJ010000144.1 GCA_023227645.1 Bacteroidales bacterium
GAATGGAAGTAATTCTAATTGCTATTTACAATAGTGCAGAAAGAGAAAATTAAAACGCCATAATAATTTACTGAAACGCCGTTTTAATTTACTGAAACAAAGAAAGAAAAAAAGGGACTTAATTATTAAATAACTAAGTCCCTTTTCTATTTTAAAATATATTTATTTACCTATTCCTGAGTAGCAACATCTGCTTCTTTTACTTCAGCCTCTTTTTCGTTCAAATCAATAAGCTCTTTTGCAATTAATATATTATACCAAGTAAATAGCTTTTTCATATCAGAACTATAAACTCTATCTTGATCAACATTTGGAAGAATTTCTTTCATGTAGCTTATAAGTTGCTTATTATCCGATTTAGGATTTATGCATTCTTTTCCATCCTCTTTCTTAAATATCTCTTGAAAGACTTTTGATAATGGAACATCTTCGTCGGTTGTGAATATACTTATATCTTCAAGGGAGCTAATTTTGTCTTTTGCAAATGCTTGATTCCTTTTACCATCGATTAGTGATTCAACCAATGCTCCAGTTTTTGTTTGTGAAACAAGTTTAAACAAACCCGGTTTGCCTGATATTGATAATATCTTACTTAAATCCATACTTCTAAATTCTTTTGTTTATTATATTAGTTCTTATTTAGTGTCTTATACTATTTCTATTTTTTCTTGAAAGATTTCAATAATATCTCCTTTTTTTAGTTTGGCTCTCTTCCTATAATCAACCTCCCCATTAACCATTACTTCTCCATAGACAACCATTTCTTGAGCAATAGCACCACTTTCAGCAATGCCAGTAGCTTTTAATAGCTGAATAAGTTGGATAAATTCATCTTTTTCTCTTAAAGGAAATTTTCTTGTCATTTGTTATTATTTAAAATAGAGATGCAAATTTACAATTTTATAGATAGGTAACGTTATTCTTGGCAAATTATTTAATTAAAAAAATAAAAGAGCCCTTATATTATTTGAATAAGGGCTCCTTTATTAAAAGTGTTATATCTTATTGCTTATTATTTTGCAACTCTTTCAAGCCACTTAAGCATAAATATCATTGTAAACATTGAGGTTAAACATGCTGTAACAAAGATTGTCCATGTTGCCCATACTGGAATACTATTATAGAATATTACTCCAATAAATAGAAGTTGATTTCCTAATGCTGTTGCAGTTAACCAACCTCCTTGCATAATACCTTGGTATTTGGGTGGTGCAACCTTAGAAACGAATGCTATTCCAAGAGGAGATATAAATAGTTCTGCAACTGTAAGGATTAAGTATGTTCCGATTAGTAACCATGGAGTAACTCTTGCTGCATCTGCAACTCCTCCTGCTGCAATTCTTTCTGCTGCTGTTGGAAGTCCAATAGAACCAATTGACATTACTGCAAAAGCTGTTGCTGCAATACCCATACCGATAGCAATCTTCTTTGGAGTTGAGATTTCAAATCCTTTTGCCTTAAGCCAACCAAATAGTCCAATAACTATAGGAGTTAGGAACACAACAAATATTGGGTTAAATGCTTGGAAAACTTCAGCTCCTTGAAGTGTTGTGAAGCCTAAGTTAATATTTATCATTTGAGTATAGTCGTTGGCAAATAGAGTTAGGGATTGTCCGTTTTGGTGGAAAGAGAACCAGAAGAATATAACTACTGCAAATACTGCAAAAAGAGCATAAAGTCTTTGTTTAACTTCTTTAGCATCCATTTCAACTTCAGCAATTGTTCCTGCATCTGTTTTCTTAATAACCTTAAGTGATGGATCTGGGAGGTTCTTTTTATTAATAATAAATATTGTTAGAGATATCAACATTGCGATAATAGCAATACCAAAAGAGTAGTGATAACCTTCCATAAATACATTAAGGTAGGTTTTCGCAAATACATCTAAGTTTGATACATCTCCACCAACATTTTGTGCAAGTTCTGTAAAACGAGTAGTTGCCTCAGGGCTTATTGTTCCACTAACCCATTGATTACATAAACCAGGAAGGTCGGCATTAAACTCAAAACCTTTACTCTTTACCCACCAGTTTCTCAAACCAACAGCCATAAGAGGAGCAAACATAGCACCAACATTGATAAACATATAGAAGATTTGGAAGCCTACTTCTCTTTTATCTGAGTATTTTGGGTTGTCGTAAAGTTGACCTACAACTGCTTGAAGGTTACCTTTAAATAATCCATTTCCAAAAGCGATTGAAAGTAAACCTAAACATGTTAGAGCAAGAATCAACGGCATATTCTCAACAGGAGTCTTTGTTGGGATAGCAAGTAAGAAATATCCTACTGTCATTAATATTAATCCTATTAAGATAGTACCTTTGTATTTCTTGGTCTTATCTGCAATTAGTCCTCCAACTAAAGCCAAAACATAGATTAAGGCATAGAATACTGAATAGATAATTGCACCTTCTGAGCCTGTGAAACCAAACTTATTGTTAAGGAACAATAAGAGGATCGCCATCATAATGTAGAAGCCAAAGCGTTCTCCCATATTGGCAAGAGCAGCTGAAACTAACCCTTTTGGATGATTTTTAAACATAGTTTTCTTTTTTAATTATTAAATTAATTGAACTTGAATATTAAAATTTAGGATGCAAATATACTTAGACTTATTTGATTCACCTAATAATTTACTTCGGTTTTAACTCTTTTTTGTTATTTTTGCATCTTCATATCAAACCCAATAACAAGTTTATATATAATGAATAAGGTAGGCATTGAGCGTATTGTATTAGGCATTGACCCAGGAACAAATGTTCTAGGCTATTGTGTCTTAGAGCAGAAGGGAAAGGAACTTAACCTTTTAGAGATGGATATAATTCGCCTAGGTACAGTTCAGGAAATGTCCACTAAGATGAAATTACTCTTTGATACCATTGTGTCGATAATTGATAAATACCACCCTGATATTCTATCAATTGAGGCTCCATTCTTTGGAAAGAATATACAGTCTATGCTTAAATTGGGTAGGGCACAAGGGCTATGTATTGCTGCTGCATTTTCTCGTGATATACCTTTTGTTGAGTATGCACCACGAAGAATAAAGCAATCTATAACCGGTAATGGCTCGTCTTCAAAAGAACAAGTTGCCCTTATGCTACAAAGAATACTAAAGTTTGAAGATATGCCAAAGTACTTAGATGCAACCGATGCCCTTGCTGCTGCTCTATGTTATATTAACCAAAGGGATATTGTTTATGAAGAAACAACACCTGCCAAACCAAAGTCTAAGAAGGCTTCTTGGGCGAGTTTTGTTTCCGATAACCCAAATAAGGTTAGGTAATATCTAAGATTTGGTTAATCCTTGTACCACAATTACTATCTCTCCCTTAATTGATTTGGCAGAGAAATGTGCAATTAATTCCTCAAGTGTTCCCCTCTTATTCTCTTCAAATAACTTAGATAGCTCCCTGCTAACTGAGGCTTTCCTGTCTTTGCCAAAGTAGTCTTGGAATGAGGAAAGTGTCTTAATAAGCCTGTGAGGAGACTCATAAAAGACCATCGTTCTTTCTTCTTTAACTAAGTTTTCTAGCTTTGTTTGCCTACCTTTCTTATGGGGAAGGAAGCCTTCAAAGCAAAATCTATCACATGGAAGACCCGAATTTACAAGTGCAGGAACAAAGGCTGTTGCTCCAGCAAGCGTCTCAACTTCCACATCATTCTTAATACATTCCCTAACTAGTAAGAAACCTGGGTCGGATATAGCCGGCGTTCCAGCATCGGTAATAAGAGCAATGGTGGCTCCCGACTTTATCTCTTGAACAATGCTTTCCACCCTTTGGTGCTCGTTGAAAAGATGATGTGACTGTAGGGGAGTCTTAATTTCGAAATGATTAAGAAGGGGTTTTGAGGTGCGAGTATCTTCGGCAAGAATCAAATCAACCTCCTTTAAAATCCGTATAGCCCTGAGAGTTATATCTTCAAGATTGCCAATAGGAGTAGGTACAAGATAGAGTTTGGACATATAATTATTTATTTAGAATGGTTTAAAACCTATGATTTCCCTAACCTCTCTTATCGTTTTTTGGGCAGAATCTCTTGCCTTTTCACTACCCTGACTAACCACCTTACTAAGATAAAGCTCATCTTTTTCAATCTCAAGTATCCTCTCTCTAAAGGGCGAAGTGAAGATTACCATATCCTCAGCCAGCTCCTTCTTCATATCACCATAGCGAA
>JALNVJ010000145.1 GCA_023227645.1 Bacteroidales bacterium
AATCCTATTGCCGTTTTACATATTGGTTCGCTTATTCCACTTTCACAATAATTATTAATTGCTCTTATAGTGTAGCAATAATCTTCACCTTCAACAATAGTATTATCTACATATACTCTGCTTGTTGGAGTTGCTACAAGGATATCGTTTCTATACACTTCGTAACTTAGAGCATTAGATAGCCAAGTTATTAGAATATTGCTTTCTTCTTCCGAAATATTTACTTGTGCATGAAGTTGTACTGGAGTTAAAGGAGTTGGATTATTATGAATTTGGATATAATCAGAAGACATACATGTATAGTTTTCTACCATTAAAGTTACCATTACATAATAATTGATAATGGAGTCACAACCTTCAATAGTTGGAGTTGTTATAGTGTTTGTTGTATCGCCAGTTGGATACCAAGAATAAGAATAGTTTTCGGAATATTGTGTTGAAAGTTCCGTTGGTTCAAAGATTGAGGTGTCTCTTGGTCCAAGGTCAACAATTGGTCCTTGCAACACATTAATATCAATAACAGTATCCCAGTTACATCCGAATTCATCCATGATTTCTAATCCGTAATTAACTGTTCCTGTACTTAGAGCTGGCATTCTTATTGCAAAACGATTATTTCCTAAAATATTTATATTATTACCTATAAGATTAACCGAATCAATTTCATGTATATTGGTTGCCTCAGCAATTCCTGCTTCTGTAAATTCTATTCCCCATGAGAATAAGTATCCATTATTCATATTCCAGTAGTCAAATATTTGGATATTCCAATCACCATTCAAAGGACAACCAACCAAGGCTTCAAACCCATTTAAGTCGGTTGTTTCCCAGCCAAAATAAATAGTAGCATTTTGTTTGGGGGTTTGGAAATAGCCCGTTTGTCCATAAATATCAGTTGAGTCTATAGTTGTTTCTCCATTACCTGAGATTACTCCTCTAGGATTGTTTAGTAATTGGTTTGAGAAACAATAATTCCATCCTATTCCCTCAGGGTTATTTATAGGATAGCAATCACCATCATTAGTATTTGGTATCCCTAAATCCGCATTCCCATTCATAGTATAATGTTTAAGAATTGCACTCTGTCCATTTGGACATATCAGCTTTATTTCAAGGTCTCCTATATAGGAATGTTCCATATTGGTAGAAATACTTAATATATCGTCTTTTGAATTAATAACAGAAGAGCTTGGAAATTTATCAATTATTATTGGAAATTCTAAATAGGGATTTACGCATATAGGTCCATCAGGAATAAGTATTGTTTCCTCATGTCTATATTTAGAATTCCCTTGTGGGTTTCCTATCAATACAGTATTGTCTTCCTCTTTACCAATTGATAGATAAAAAACACTTGAAGAGCAGGCTTTTAAATCTTCTTGTATATGCCTAATTGGGCTATTGGCAACTCTAATCTTTGTCATTATATCATTAGTGCTTGATGCATTTGATAATGGGTCATGTATAACTAGTTCAAGATTGAAATGCCCTCCATCCTTAAACCTATAGCCTACTTGATTATTATTATTTACTGTAATGGTTTCTCCACCTTGGAATGTCCAGATGTAGTTGCAAGTATTAGGAGTTTGATGATAAGGTATATCATTTTCAGGGAATAATGGCATAGCTCTAAGAATAATTGAGTCATCCTTGCAAACGTCTAAACTATAATATTTTTTAATAGTGTAGGAATCATTAACCTCATAGTAGAAAGTATCAATAATTTCTTTTATAGGAAAATTATAAGTATTACCTTCTGGATCAACCTTTGTGAAGAATGAATCTAATTTTGCAACTGGATTTTGGCTATAGTCCACACATTCCAAAATTGCTTTAAAGCCGGAGGAGGTATTTGAGGAGTCTGTTATAAGACGAACTGTTAAACAGCCTGACTCATCTGTCAGATAAGCCTTAATTGTTTGATTTAAGAGGTCATGATTGGTGAAATAAGGCTGAGAATTAGCATTATTATAAGGGATTCCATTTATCCCATTTCCTGAATAAATTTCAACCCTATCGGAAGGGTGGATATCAAATTCTTCAAAGCTTAAACTTAGTCTCTTATTATTGTTTATCGATGTGGGACAAATCGTTCTCCAATAGTCGGTATTATTCTCATAATTATTGTAAAGACCTCCCTGGTCATAAAGAATACCCATGCAATAGTTGGAATTAGTTTGGTGAGTTGTACTATCTAATAATAATGTTTGTGCATTGAGACTAATTGAAAAAAAATATCCAAGACTTAATACAATAATAAATAATGATTTTTTCATAATGATTGATTTTAAAAACATAACCTTACAAACTAATAACAAGACTTTTCCCTAAAAAGTAAACAAAAATACAAAATATTATTACTAATTTCTCCAAAAGGATGGCATAAATAAACAAAAAACTGTGATAAGCTCCAACCTTCCAAGATACATAAGAGAAGCAAATACTATTTTTACTGGTTGAGAAAGTTGGGCGTAATTGCCATAAGCTCCTATTTCTCCAAAGCCTGCTCCCATATTACTGAGACAAGAAACAACTCCGCCCATCGATTCATTAAAACCTAAACCTAATGCAATCAAAATAAGTGATGCTATTAGGAAGGTAAATAGATAAAGCAGGAATATTGTTAGGATATTGTTTATTACGTGTTGCTCAAGAATCTTTTTTTCATATTTTATTGTAATATGTGCTTTAGAATGAATAGATCTTTGGAGTATATTATTTGCATTTTTAAACAATATAATTACTCTAACGAGCTTTAATCCACCAGTTGTTGAGCTTGCCATAGCTCCTGAAAACATTAGAAGGAAAAGGAGAAATACAGCTGGTGCTATCCAAAGAGTGTAGTCGTAGCTTATAAAACCTGCTGAAGATAATATGCTAGAAACTTGAAAAAGGGAATGGCGGAAATTTGTTTCAAAGTCAATGGAAGGGTCGTAAATCAAAAGTCCAATAACAAAGCTACCTATTAAAATAATTGATAAATAGACCTTAAATTCTTCGTTAATCCAAAGCCTAGTAAATTTTCCTTTTATTGCATAGTATATTAACGGAAAGCTTATTCCGGTAATAATCATAAAGATAATAATGACATATTGAATTAAAGGAGAGAAATTGCTTACAGATTCATTTTTATTAGAAAATCCTCCTGAACTAATGGTACTTAATGCGTGTATTAAGGAGTCAAAGAAATTCATCCCTGCTGCCCAAAAAGAAAAAATAGTAATAATGGTTAGGGATATATATATCTTGATAATTATTAATGCATTTTCTCTAGTTCTTGGAGATAATTTGTTCATCGATGGACCAGCAACTTCAGCACTAAACAAAGACATTCCTCCTCCTCCAATAAATGGGATAAAGGATAAAACAATAACAACTATCCCTACCCCTCCTATCCAATTAGTCATACTCCTCCAAAAAAGTAAGCTTTGTGGAAGAGTTTCAACGTCAGGAATTATTGTTGCACTTGTTGTAGTAAATCCTGAAATTGTTTCAAAAAAAGAATCGAAAAAGCTAGGAATATGTCCGCCAATATAGTATGGCAGAGCTCCAAAAAAAGACATAACTATCCATATGGAAGCCACAATAATAAGTCCTAAACGGTGATCAATTTTAAGTTTCTTATTTTTCAAGAGTGGAAGAAGAAAAATCAAACCAAAGATTGCAGTTATGGAAGAACTTATTATTAAACTGAGAGAATTATGGTCGTGATATAGAATAGATATTAAAAGACTGAGGAGCATAAAGCCTGCTTCTACTAATAGGAGCATTCCTAATACCCTTGTAATTGTTGTTAACCTCCTCCTAAATAATATTTTTTTCTCCATTTTCTTTCTTTCAGAAAAACAAAGATACAAATATATTATTATACGCTTTATATAACAAAAAACAATACTTTATTTTCTCCAAAAAGCGGGCATAAATAAACAAAATACTGTTATTAATTCTAATCGACCAACATACATTAAGGCAGAGAGAACCCAAATTGCAAGTGGAGAAAACTGTGTATAGTTACCATACCCTCCACAAAACCCCAGTCCTGGACCAATATTACTCATACAAGAAACGGCTCCTCCTATCGTTGCTACTATTTCATTACCAAGAAGCAACAAGATCAATACCCCTACAACATAGGTTGTAATATACAAGAAAAACATTGTCATTACATTATTC